>CAMCCU010000411.1 GCA_945872975.1 Pedosphaera parvula Ellin514 | reverse complement strand
CCGGCAGCGAAGGGCTTTCCCTCCGCTACGCACTAAGCGATGCCTCGGCTGGTGCTGGACAAGCGGGACAAGATCCCTTCGGTCACCTCCATGGACGCCGCTTCACGACGACGGAAGAAGGCCTCTACACCGTCGGCTTCCGCGCCGTCGATACCTCGGTAAACGGCACCGGTGGCGGTCCGATTCACACGCCATCGGACATCGTTTACGTGAACTTCCAGGCCGTGCCAGAACCATCTGTGTTCGCACTGGCGGGAACGGGACTGGTCGGCCTGTGGTTCCTGCGTCGTAAACGCCAGTCATAAACCGCCCCGTAAAATCAAAGCGGGACGTAGAACTTGAGTGCAGCCGAACATTGCAAATCCTCTGGCCGACTTCAGCCAGAAGCGTTCGGTTGAGACTACTCTCAAGCCTGCGTCCCGCCGCTTCACCCCATCGCATCCCATGAGACTCAGCAAGGCGAATTTTTCAGTCCCGCCGATGATTATTGCAGCCTTGTTGCTGCTTTCCTTCACCACGGCTTCGCGAGCGCAAATCATCCAGCACTTTCACGTCACCGCCGGTGCGGCCAGCACCAGCGTCGGCTCGCCGCTCTACTTCACGGATGCAGATTCGTTCCTCGCTGAGTCTGGCTATGTCGCGAACATGCCGCTGATCACAAATACTTTTTTGCCCACCATCGGTTACTACATGGGCGGGCCTACATTTACGGCTGCTTCC
The DNA here is from genome assembly GCA_945872975.1 of Pedosphaera parvula Ellin514. Classification (GTDB taxonomy): domain Bacteria; phylum Verrucomicrobiota; class Verrucomicrobiia; order Limisphaerales; family JADJPG01; genus JADJPG01. The sequence continues at coordinate 4,461 of CAMCCU010000411.1, read as the reverse complement.
AACGACGGCTCGGCTGATTCGCCCGCTGCATCCGGTGCCCGCATCGCGCTCGTTGTCCGTGCCGTCGCTGGACCGGTCGGCGGCCACTGGTCCTTCTGGGAAACGTCAGGCAACGAAGAATACGGCGAGACGATTACCTTCAGCTACGCCACTGGAACGACCAATGGCACCAACTCCTTCCTACTCTCCGAAAACACCGGACAGCCAGGCGAAGATCCTTACGGCCACATCCACGGACGCTCCTTCACCACCGACAAGCCCGGCCTCTACTCCGTCTGGGTCCAGCTCATCGACACTTCTCGCAACGGCCCTGGCGGCGGTCCCATCCACACCCCATCGCCTCTCTACCGGTATTATTTCCAGGCAGGCACTAGCATTGCCCGCATCGACCGGACGAACAGCTCCGTTGTCATCACCTTCGGAACACAGCCATCCAATGCCGCCCGTCAGTATGCCTACTTTCTGGACGCGGCTTCGACGCTCGATGAACCGCCCGGTTGGACCACGATTGCAGGCCCGCTCTCCGGCAACAACCACCTCCGCAGCTTCACCGACACGCCACCAGCCGCCGCGCCACACCGATTCTACCGGCTGCGAGTGACCACCTCGCCGTGACCCATCTGCCCGGCAGGTTCATCGCAGCGTTGGCACTGACGTTCTTCAGCGGCGCAGCTGGGCTTGCGCATCAAGTCCTCTGGACGCGCCGGCTTGTGGACATCCTCGGCGCGAACGCGGACACCTTCAGCAAAGTCGTCGGTGCATTCTTCATCGGGCTGGCCATCGGTGCCTGGCTCGCGTCCAGGGACAGCGCACTCAAAGCTCGTTTCTGGAAACGCGTTGCCATCGCCGAACTCGCCGTCGCCATCCTTGCGCTTCCCGTTCTCTTCTCCACCGATCTCGCGGAATGGTTCTCGTTCCATCGTGCCGCCGGAATCTGGATCAAATGGTTCCTGCCGCTCGCGCTCGTCGCTCCTCCGGCGATCGCGATGGGACTCGTCATCCCGTGGATGATTCGCGGCCTCGCCCGCAACGAATGGTTCTCGGGCGCGCACGCCGTCTGGCTCTATGCCGTGAACACCTTCGGCGGCGTGGTGGGCATCGGCCTCGTCGTCGCCCTGGGCCTGCCGCAACTCGGCCTGACCGGCACCGGCCTGCTCGCCGTCACCTTGAACGTGCTCGTCGCGGCAGGCGCCTGCTCGATGAGCAACCGCAGTGGAAATCGTCGCTCAGAAGCACTCACCACCGAAGTTGATTCGGACGGAGTCTTCGCTGTCGCATCCACGCCGGATCGATGGATTGGCCCCGTCATGGCACTGGCCTCCGGCTTCCTCGTTCTCGCGCTCGAGGTGATCCTTCAACATCAACTCGCGCAAGTCACCATCAACTCCTTCTTCTCCAGCGCCACCGTCCTGTCGCTCGTGCTCGTCGCGCTCACCGCCTCCGCGCTAGTGTTGCCATGGCTCGTCGCACTCGCCGGCAACGAGCGTCGCGCCCTGGGCTGGGCGCTCGCCTTCTCCGCCATCGCCTGTGCGACACAGCCATTTCTCATCAACGGATTACGCGGTGGACTGAAGTTCCTCCCCTACGAACTCCCGCCCATGGAATACTTCCGCGAAGTGCTGGAACTCGGCCTCGTCTGCGTCTGTCCGGTCTTCTTCGCGGGAGGCCTTGTCTTCCCGCTTCTGCTCCGGTTCGTCGCCGCTGCAGAACGCGGACGTCGAGTCGGCGCATTGCTCGCGTGGAATGGCATCGGTGGCTGGCTGGGCGCAGAATTTGGCCAGGCTTGGCTCGCGCCAACGTTCGGCTTGTGGACCAGCGTCGTGTTCGTCGCCGCGATCTACGCCACACTTTGGTTGCTGAACGAATTCATCGCTGGTCGAACCATCGCCGCCGGACGTTCCGTCAAAGATTGGTCAGCCACCGCCACCACGCTGCTCGTCCTCGGCACAATAACAATCCTCGCCGCCCGCAGCGCGATGAAGCTGCCGCATGCCACCGTCGCGGCGCAGGAAAAATTGCACGCGTTCCAAGTCGGACGCGAAGGCGCGGTCGCCACGCTCGAATGCGGCCCGGGCGACTGGCGAATGCTCTTCAACAACAGCTACACGCTCGGCGGCTCCCGCGCGCAGTACAACCAGGAACGCCAGTCCCTCCTCCCGCTCTTGCTGCATGGCGATCCAAAGTCTGCGGCGAATCTCGGCGTCGCCACCGGCAGCACCGTCGCTGGCACGGCGTTGCATCCAGGTGTCGAGCGTATCGATGCCGTCGAACTCTCGCCGCTCGTGCTCCGGTATGCGCAGAAGTTCTTCGCGCCCTACAACCGCAACGTGTTTGCCGATCGCCGCGTCCGCTTCATCCAGGAAGATGCGCGCTGGTTGATGACGCGGGAACGGGCAGCGTATGACGTGGTCGTTGGCGACTTGTTTCTGCCCTGGCGCACGGGTGAGGGACGCCTCTTCACGCTCGAACATTTTCAGAACGTGAAGCGCTCGCTCAAGCCCGGCGGGCTCTACTGCCAATGGCTGCCGATGTTCCAGCTCACCCGGTCGCAGTTCGAGACGATTGCCCGCACCTTCCACGAAATCTTCCCGGATGCCTTTCTCGTGCGCGGCGATTTCTATGCGGAGCTTCCCATCCTCGGCCTGGTCGGCGGACGTTCCTTTCGCGAGATCGATTGGGCGAAAGTGGAAGCCGGCTGCGAGCGTCTGCGGACGGGTTCCACCACGAAGGATCCCTTGGTGCGCCACGCGGACGGCATCGCCATGCTGCTGCTCGGCCCGCTGCCGAAGCTTGAGTCCGGCCCGATCAATTCTCTCGCGAACGCCTGGCTGGAATGGGACGCCAGCCGGAACATCCTCGGTCTCGCCAAGCCCTGGCACATCGGCGTGCCGCTGGCCGAATACGTGCGCGACGTCCAGCGCGCCAGCCGCGACCTCCTGCCCGATAACCGGCGCACGGCGCACGAGTCCGGCCAGTTCTTTCTCACGCTCGAAATCGTCGCGAAGCTAAATCTCCCGGCGCTCGTGGAAATGAAGTCGCAAGTTCTGACGCGCCTCCCGCCCAGGCTGCGCGAGGATACGGCGGCGGATTGGGAACAATGGCCGATGCGCGTGAAGCCCGCTCCGGCGCACGTCAGCGCCGAGTAAGGTTACCGACAGTCACATGCCTCCTCAATTTCCCTAGCGTGCGCGCCCGCGCCGCACGAACTGTTCGACATACTTTCCCAGAATGTCCGCTTCGAGATTCACGGCGTCACCCACTTTGCGATCGCGCAGCGCGGTGACATCGTAAGTGTGCGGGATGATCCACAGGCGAAACCCCTTCTTCGTCACGCCCGCCACGGTGAGGCTGATGCCATCAACCGCGATGGAGCCTTTCAAGACGATGTAGCGCAGCACCTCAGCGGGCGCAGTGATCTCCAGGACGTGATCCAACCCGGCGCGTTCCCAGCGCGAAATCTTTCCCACGCCATCGACGTGGCCGGTGACGAAATGCCCGTCGAGCCGGCCATCCGCGCGGAGCGGGCGTTCCAGATTCACGAGCGAACCCTTCTGGCAGAATTGCAGGTTCGTCCGCTCCCACGTTTCACGGAGCAGATCGAACTGCACAAGTTTGCTCCGTCCCCTCGACGTCAGCTTCACCACCGTCAGGCAACAGCCGTTCACCGCCACGCTGTCGCCGAGCTTCAGCCCGCGCGCGCAACGCTTCGCCTCGATCGTCAGCCGGATGGATTTCGCCGTCGGCTTGATGCTCTCGACGATTCCAGTCTCTTCCACAATGCCCGTGAACATGGCGGCAGGTTGCCGAGGTCGGGCGAGGGCGTCGAGTCTGCTTCTGTGCCGGCGGCGGGACCAGACGGGAAAAGGGGCAGAGGAGAAAAGGAGAAAAGGGGAAAGAAGCTGTCGCCTTCAGCTCATCTGCACCTCTGCTCCTTTTCTCCTCTGCCCCTTTTCCCGCTTTCCCACCTGCTCACTTTCCCACTTTCTCCCCCGCCCTCCCCTCGCTACGCTGCGCGCACTCATTATGGCAACGATTGCAATTCTCGGCACGATGGACACCAAGGGCGAAGAACACGCCTTTGTCGCGGAGCAAATCAAGGCGCGCGGACACAAAGTGCTCGTCATCGACGTCGGCGCTCTCGAAGCCCCGAAGCTCAAGCCCGACATCACGCGGGAAGAGGTTTGCCGCGCAGCGGGCGCAGACTACGCCACCCTCCTCGCCAAACGTGATCGCGGCGAATCTGTTGCTGCGATGTCGAAGGGCGCGCCCATCGTGCTCACGAAGCTCGTCGCCGAGAAAAAGGTCGACGGCGTGATTTCGCTCGGCGGCGGCGGCGGCACGGCGATCGGCACGGCGGCGATGCGCGCACTGCCGATTGGTTTCCCGAAGCTCATGGTTTCCACGCTCGCCAGCGGCAACACAGCGCAATACGTCGGCGTGAAGGACATCGTGATGTTCCCG
>CAMCCU010000410.1 GCA_945872975.1 Pedosphaera parvula Ellin514 | reverse complement strand
GGGTTGCGGACGGCGGGATACATCGCCTTGATGTTATCGCGGTCCGGCAGGCCGGTGTGGCCATTGCCAGCAATGATGTCCACGCGCACCGGATAGATGTCCGTTCGATCCCCGCGCAAGCTGGCGACCTCCGCCGCGAATTTCTTGTTGCGATCATGACGGCCATACGCCGTGTCCTTCTCGCCCACCATGGCGGTGAAGATGGTGTTTCGCAGCGTCTTCGGCGTCGTCTCGCCGTCGCTGGCGGCAGCGGCACTCGCGTGGATCGCGGCGAAGTTATCCGGCATCTTCGGCCCGATCGCATACGCTCCGTAGCCGCCATGGGAGTAGCCCATGATGAAAACCTTGTTCGGATCGATGTCGCCGAAGAGGCGGAACTGCCGCGTCAGATTTCCGATGAGCGGATAGACGTAGGAGTCGTAGAAACCGTTCCACGTGTTGTTCGGCGCACGCAGCGCGACGTAGAGATAACCGCCGGCTTCCGGATGATCCTTGTAGTAAATCTGCATGTGACGCCACTGGCTGTCGTTCAGTTCCTGGGGTGCGCCGCCGCCGCCGTGCATGGCGATGAACAGCGCCCAGCCGTTGGTCGGACGCGTGCCGACGGTCTTCACGGTGAAGGGGCTCGCATACTTTTCGAACCGGACTTGATGCGCGTCGAAGTCCGCCTTCAGCTCGCTGTGAATCGGCGCGGCACGATACGCATCCCACGCGACACCACGCACGGCGGCTTCGTTCTCGAGCAGCAGCTTCTCCAAACTGCTGGAGAACTTCCACGTCGCCTGCTGGTTCGTCGACGCGGTGAAGTAGGCGGTCATCGCTTTCTGGAGCTTCGCTTCGTCTGCTGCTTTCAGAGCCTTGGTGACTCTCGGCGGCATGTAGCAGGCCTGTGATGGCAGCGTGTAAGCCGGCGTGTCGCTGAAGGTCAGCACGACGAGTTCCTGAACGTTCGTGCCGGCGCGAAACTCCTTGCGAGCTTTGCGATCTCCCAGCACCGCCTGGATTTCGTACGCGCGATCCCGCGCCACTTCGAAGGAGAGGATGTCGTTCAGGTCCGCCGATTCGTCCTTGGACTTGCCCTCGAACTTCGTCGTCGCGTTCGTCGCCTCTGCCACGGAGATGGACGCCACGACCCGCTGGCCGGCTGGGCGGTCGAGCACTTTGACGAGCAGACGTGTCTTGCCGGAGTCGGCCGGCTTCGCTTGGGGCGTGTAGCGGTCCGTGACGTTGACGGCGTTCACCCAATCGATGTCGTCGGCCCAGACCATGGGAAAGGAGATGCCCGTCTTCGCGAAGCTGCTGGCGTAAATCGCGTGACGCGGCTCGTCCTTGCGCGCCTGTGAGGCGTCGTGCCGGAACCAGCCGCGATCGAGCCCTTTCGGGTCCGCCTCCGCTGCGCCGGTGAAATGCCAGTCGCCGTCCCAAATTTCGACCCAGGTGTGATTGCCTCGAAGGTTCGCCCACAGCGGCGTGCCGACGACGCGCGCGGGAATGCCGACGGAGCGACACGCGTCCACGAGCAGGATGGAAAGCCCGGTGCAAGTCGCCAATCCAGTCTCCATGGATTCGAGCGGACTCTGGTCGGCTCGCTTGCGTTTCGTGGAGTATTTTACGTTCACGAGCTTGAAGAGCTTCTGATTGATGCGCTGTGCCGCTTCGCCGGGCGTCTGGCAATCGGCGATGAGCGGAGTGCATTTCTCTCGCAGCATTTGGCGCCAGTCGTCGCGCGTCTCGTTGACACAGGCGTACGGCAGGACGTCGTTCAGATAAATGGCGCGCGGCACCTGATCACGCCACGGCGCCTTCGCCATGGCATCTTCGGCGAGAGTGACGTTGGCGATCAGCGATGATGGCGACAGCTGCTTCAAGTCATGCTCGGGCATGTGCGTGAGCAGGAACTCCAGCGACTCACGCTGCGCGGGAGCGAGTGACCGCGCGGCCTTCACAATGGCGGCGCCATTGGTACCGCCCTTGTCGGCGGCTCGTTTGAAGGCGAGCGATTGCGGGAGTGTGGCAGATGAATGCTCGCCCAAGGTATGCCGGCAGGCGGGAAGAAGCATCGCGAGGACGGCCAGCGCGAAACAGGAGGAGTATCGAAGGACTCGGCGGATGGATGACTGCATGTAGTGATGATTAGAAGATTTGCCCCGGCGTGACAAGCGACGTGACGGGCGGCGGGAGAGTCTGCTGCAAGTGGTTTTTGGCCGGACGATTCTGTGATGAATCGGGTGACTCCGTTTGATAGAGAAGGTAAACAACTTCGTCGGTGTTTCTAACATCACGCTAACTATCATGAACTGCTTGCTCAAACACGGGTCCGTCCTCGGTCTCTACTGTCTCTCTGTCGTCGCGATCTGCTCGGCCGAAGCGCCGCCCGCGCTGAAGAATCCCAAGTCGATGTTCGACGGCAAAACCCTCGCCGGCTGGGAAGGTGACCCGAAGATCTGGCGCGTGGAGGATGGCTGCCTGACGGGCGGTTCCTATGTGGAGACGGTGAAGCAGAACGAGTTTCTGGCCACGACGCGTGACTACACGAACTTCATCGTGCGCTTGAAGATCAAGCTGACGGGCACGAACGGCTTCATCAATTCGGGCTTTCAGATTCGTTCGCAGCGCGTGCCGAACAACTCCGAGATGGCCGGCTACCAGTGCGACTTCGGCGAGCCGTCGTGGTACGGCTGCATCTACGACGAATCGCGGCGGAACAAGCTCATGGCTCAGTCGGACATGAAGGCGCTGCGGCCGGTCATCGACAAGGATGGCTGGAACGATTACGTGATTCGTGCCGAGGGATCGCGGGTCACGACGTGGATTAACGGCGTGCTTGGCGTCGATTACTATGAGCCGGACATGAGCCTCCCGAACTATGATTGGGGCAAGCTTGGCGTGCAGGTTCACGGCGGCGGCAAGGCGGTGGTTCAGGTGAAGGATATTTTCATCGAGGAACTGCCAGTCGGCAATCGCTTCATCGGCGCACCCAAGCCGAAGGACGGCGCGAAGGCGTCGCCGCTCTTGCCCGAGGAGGAACGCGCGTCATTCACCTTGCCGCCGGGCTTCGAGATGGAGCTCGTGGTCAGCGAAGAGATGGACAAAGGCTTCGGCAAGTTCGTGGCAGTGGATTGGGATTTGCAGGGCCGGCTCTGGACAATGACCGCGCTCGAGTATCCGGTGGACGCGAATGAAAGTCCTGCCGTCGCGAAGGAGCTCTACGCCAGCCGTGCGAAGGACAAGGTGCTGGTCTATGACCGCGATCCGAGGTCGCCGACCGGTTACGCGTCGAAGGCGCGGGTGTTCGCCGATGGGCTCGCGATTCCGCTCGGAATTCTTCCATACAAGAACGGCGTCTATGTGCAGCACGGGACGGAGATTGTTTTCCTCAGCGACACTGATGGTGACGGGAAGGCGGACAAGCGCGAGGTGATGCTCAGCGGCTTTGGCGTGCAGGATTCGCATCTGTTTCCGCACCAGTTCACGCGCGCGCCGGGCAACTGGATTTGGTTCGCTCAAGGCGCGTTCAACTACGGCAAGGTGAAGACCACGACAGGCAAGGAGCAGCAGTTCGACCAGACGCGCATGGCGAAGTTCCGCTATGACGGCAGCGACTTCGACATCACGTCGCAAGGCCCGTGCAACATCTGGGGCCTCGTGCTCGATGGTAACGGGCAGGCGTGGATTCAGGAGGCGAACGACTTCGGCTATCCGATGATGCCGTTTCACGAATACGCGAATTATCCGGGCTGCTCTGGCAGCACGTGGAAGAGCTACGCGCCGGAATTTCCAGGGACGGCAACGGAGTTTGCGATGGGCGGGACGGGGTTGAGCGGGCTGGCGCTTTCCGATTCCAGTAGCAGCCGAGTTGACGAGGCTCAAATTAAGAAGAGTGATCAAAGCCTCCTCACGTCGGCGGCTACGAAGAATCTCTGGCCCGCTCCCTACGCCGGGCAGTTCTACCTCGCGAATCCGATCACGCGGAAGATTCAGGCGATTCAGGTCACGCCGGACGGACCGCGCTTCCGTTACCAGAAGCTGCCGGACTTCGTGCTCTCCAGCGACGAATGGTTCCGCCCCGTTGCGCTGCGCACCGGCCCGGACGGTTGTCTCTACATCGTGGACTGGTACAACAAGATCATCTCGCACAACGAAGTGCCGCGGAACCATCCTGAGCGCGACAAAAAGCGCGGCCGCATCTGGCGCGTGAAGCACACGGGCACGAGGCCGTTCGACGTGCCGGACTTCAACAAGCTCACCGGCGACGAACTGATCGCGAAGCTCGGCGGCCCGTCGATACCGCAAAGCCACATGGCGTGGCAGGCGATCACGGACCGCCAGATGAAAGAGCTCGCGCCGAAGCTGAAGAAGATTGTGGCGGACAAGAACGCCGAGACTCACAGGCGCATCGCGTCGCTGTGGGCGCTGGAGGGATTGCGCGCGGTCGAACGCGGAATCGTGAAGCCGCTGCTGGCGGACACGGATCGCAACATTCGCCGGGAAGCTGCACGGGTTTACGGCGAACATTTGGCTGAGTTTGTCACCGACCTTTCGAAACTCCCGGCCGATTCGGATCCGGAAGTTCGCGCGGAAGTGGCCCGTAGTGCGGGTGCTGCACTGCGGTCTCTGGGTAGTGAGGTGAAGCCGGCGTCATTGCAAGCAGTGGGATTGATCATGGAAGTGGCGCGTGAGCCGCTGGCTGGCCCGACCATGAAGAGCACTCAGAGCGGACGCGTCATCAAGACCGGTGCCGCCTACGAGCGCGAGTTTGAGCGATACGTCGCTCGTTTGCAGCTCGAGGGAAAGCCCTCGGCGGTGGCGCAGTTCCTGGATTCCAACTTGTCGAAGAAACTGCCAGTGGAGAACCGGTTGCTGGCCACGCTCGCGTTGGAACCGAAGGCCAGCGCCGCGCAAGTCGCAAAGTTGTTGCCGGAGCTGCGGCGCGCGCCAGGTGATGAAGAATTACTCCGTCTCGCGCAGTTCCCGGATGAACCTGGCGTGGGCGAGGCGCTCAAGGCGATCCTACAAAAGCCGGAGACTCGTGCCGGTGCATTGGAGTCGCTGCTGCGCGTCCGCACGAAGCTGGATGCCGCCAGGCTCGCGCCGCTGCTGACCGATGCTGCGCGGCAGCTGCTGTCGCAGAACAGTCCGGCGGCGATGGATCTCGGCACGAAGCTGGCCAGCGCGTTTCAGCTGGCGGGAGTGGA
>CAMCCU010000409.1 GCA_945872975.1 Pedosphaera parvula Ellin514 | reverse complement strand
GCCGACTTCAAGCCGCTGATCGAATTCGTCTTGCCCAGCGTCGCCGGCAGTTGGAAGACCCGCTCCGCCAGCTTCTGAATCCCCTCGATGCGCGCGCCGCCGCCGCAGATGAAAATGCCCGCGCGCAAATAGTCTAGCAGCCCCGCGTTCGCCAGGTCGCGCTCGATCAGCTCGAACGTCTCCTCCAGTCGCAGCGACATGATCCGGCGCAGATGCTCCACGTTGCACGTCTTCATCGGCAGCCCGAGCTCGTCGTTCTCCGTCACGGTCAAACCCTTGTCGCGCTCCTCCACGATCGCCGCGCCGTGCTTCACCTTCAGCGCCTCCGCGCGACTCAGCGGAACCTTCAGCCCATACGCCAGATCGTTTGAAACGTGGTCGCCTCCGACCGCCAGCACGCCGGCGTGCTTGATGATGCCGCCGCTGTAAGCCACGTATTCCGTCGTGCCGCCGCCGAGATCGATGACGAGCGCGCCCATCTCTTTCTGCTCGTTGCCCAAGAGCGCCAGCGATGTGGCGAGTCCGTTGAAGACAATGGCGTCCACCTCCAGTTGCAAACCTTTCACCGCGCGAATGGGATTCTGGAGACGATTAAAATTCCCGTGGATGACGTGCATGTCCACCTCCACACGCGCGCCCAACATGCCGACTGGATCGACGATTCCGTCCTGTCCATCGACGTGGAAATGCTGGCGGATGCCATGCACGACGTGGTTCTCCGCCGGGAGATTGATCGCCTTCGCATTCTTGATGACGTCCTCGACATCCTCCTGCGTGATCTCGCGATCCGCCGAGACGACCGGATGCACGCCGCGATTCGTGAAGCCTCGGATGTGCCCGCCCGTCACGCCAAGGAACACGCTGCGAATCTCCACGTCCGCCATCTTCTCCGCCTCGACGATGGCGTTGCGGATGTCCTCGCCCACCGCCGACGCATCGGCGACCTCGCCCTTGCGCACGCCGCGCGAGCGCGACTGGCCGACGCCGATGATGTTCAACGCACCGGTCGAGTTTACTTCGCCGACGATGGCGCAAACCTTCGAGGTGCCAACCTCGAGACCGACGATGATGGATGCGGGGTCAAACATGCTTTTTCCTATACGGTGAGGATTTCAACGGCTTCGGCGCAGGCGGCGGAACGACTCCGCTTGCGTCAGCCCAGAGCATCGGCGCGTTGTTCGCGACGGAGAGGTCCAGGGATTTGATCTGCTTCCCGAATCGCAGCGCGTAATCATGCACCAGCCGCCAGCGCTTCAACTGCGCCTCGAAATCAGCCAGGCCAAACGTCAACTCGTGCCCCTGGCCGGTCGTCACCACCAGCACGCCAGGCGTCGCCACATCGACAAGGCGCAAGTCCACCATACCAACCATCGGCGAACGCTCGAACTCGCGCACCAACCCGAGCGCGGCCTTCACTTGCGGCGTCTCGGATTGACGCCCCGGCCGGACATCGCGCGCAGGAATCCCGGTGATGACCGGCAGATGATCATTCGTTTGCGCCAATGGCGTGGCCCGTTGCACCGCTTCCACCGGGAACATGAAATAGCCGTTTCCATCCAGCGTATAGACGCCGCCCTCACCGCCGTTGGAAGAACGGAATTGCGGCAGGTTGACCTGCGCGATCGGCTCACGCTCCGTCACACGGATGCGCAACCCGCCCGGCAATACGCGTTCCAGGACGACGGATTCGATGGCAGGCACCAGCTTCAAGTCGCGCTCGACTCGCACCAGGTCCAGGGCGAGCAGGTTGTCGTTCAACCGCACGCCGGCCCACGAACGAATCTGTTCCGCCGACAACACGCCGTCCGTCTCCACATCGACGAGGCGGATGGCGAAGGCCGGGTTCTCGTAAATGAAATGGCGGATGGCCATCTCGCCGCCGCGCCACAGGATGAACACGGTGAAGAAGAGGACCAGCGTGGAGCCGAGAACGAGCGTCAGCCGCCGCAACCGGGATTCCCGGCGCTGGCTGACGCTGAGTTTGACATCAAGAACGTAGCCTCGCGAATGGCGGCGGTTACGGCGTTTGGATTTGAAGAACATCGATTGGACGGAAAGTTTTTAACGGCAAGAGGTGGGAAATTCAAAGCTCAAAACTCAAAGTTCAAAAGAAATCTTGGTTGCGAATGATAAAGTTCGAACGAGCCCGGTCGGCTCTCAGCGCGCAGTTGAACGTGACATGCCGAACTGGAGCTTGGTTCTTGGAGCTTCGTTTGAGCTTTCACCCGCGCTTCATCGCCAGATCAACCATCCGCTGACAAAGCTCCGGGTAACTGATGCCCGCCGCCGCCGCCGCCTTTGGCAACAGGCTCGTCTCCGTCATGCCGGGAAGCGTGTTCACTTCGAGCACGATGGGTTCGCCGTTCGCGCGCACCATCACGTCCACGCGCGCGTAGTCGCGACCGCCGACCGCCTGGAACGCGCCGAGCGCAGCTTTCTGTATGGCCGCCGTCACTGACGGCTCGAACTGGGCGGGACAAAAGTATTCCGTCCGGCCCGCCGTGTACTTGTTCGTATAATCGTAGGTACCTTCCTTCGGACGCACCTCGACCACCGGCAACGCCTGGCCATCGAGAATCGCCACCGTCGTCTCGCGCCCGACGATGCGTTCCTCCATCAACACCTGCGTGTCGTGCCGCAACGCTTCGGTCAGCGCCGCGCTGAAATCCACCACGCGATCCACGAACTGCAAGCCCACGCTCGAACCCTGCCGCACCGGCTTGAGCACCACCGGCGGCTGCCAGCCCATCGGCCAAGTCGCGCCCGGCGCATCGAACACCGCAAATTTCGCCGTCGGCACGCCCGCCGCCACGCAGCGCTGCTTCGTCAGCACCTTGTCGAACGCCACGCGGCTGGACTCGGGATTGCAGCCGGTGTAAGGCACGCCCAACTTCTCCAAGCGCGCCTGCGCCTGACCGTCCTCGCCATACGTCCCGTGCAGCGCGAGGAACACGACATCCGTCCCCGGTGCGAGCGTCCACGCGTCGTCCTTCGGATCGAGTTCGTGAACCGTGTGCCCGAGCGACTGCAGCGCCTTCACCGCCGCCGCGCCCGTCTTCAACGACACTTCGCGCTCTGCGGAAAACCCGCCGAGCATCACGGTGATGTTTAACTTCCTGTTCATGGTGCCAGCGTGTGACCGCTGAAAAATATCTTGGGAAACTTACTCGAAGAGAGCGGTCCGCCGCACAAATCCAAACCGATCTCGAAGAACTGATCGGTTTGGAGGCGAGGGTCGGAATCGAACCGACGATGCAGCTTTTGCAGAGCCGTGCCTTACCACTTGGCTACCCCGCCCGACGCTCTGGACCGAATCCAGAAAGCGAGCGCGGCTAAAGTGCCCTGATTCCCTCGCTCCCGTCAAGCGCACCTCTGATGTCGCGCAAAAATACGCTCTGCGGAGAACCCGCCGAGCATCACGGTGATATTTAACTTCTTTTCCATATCCCTAGACTGAATCGGACCAACGGTAACTATGACACGCCCTTCAGATTGGCCTCTAGCCGAAGTGCAACCGAACTCTCATTGCTCTCAATCGCGGCGTTCAACGCTTCACGCACCAATTCCCTTTGTCCTTCGTAGATTCGGGACTTCAGGAACAAATCAATCAGGTCCAAGTTGCCCGTTATTGAAGTTTGCTTCAGCCACCAACTCTCTGGATGCCCCATTCTTCGTAGCATTGTCCGTAACTTCCCAAGCAGCCTTCGAAAATCAGCCTCATGTTCCCGACATTGCGCTAGAGTTGGACGCTTGGACGCCCAGTCTTTGTACTCAACTCGCGCCTTGAACGCATAAAAGTAAGCCTCATTGCAGAGGCGAATCGCAGCGCTACAGCGCCGTTGCAACTCCTCGTCCCGCAAACGAACCCGAACTTCTGTCTCGTCGAGAAGGCCAACAAAATCAGCTCTTTCCAGCCCCAGCGCTCGTCCACCTTCTGACTCAAGGCGCAGCTCATGGTTGCAACAGCTAGTCGGGTCGAAGACCAATGAAATGCCCTGCGTTTTGAGGCATTGGTCCAAGAACTGAACCGTGTTCCGGGCATTCAATTCGAATCGCTTAAGTTTGCGGGCACTTGAATAGAAACAAAACCCTGAAGGAAAAGTGAACAACTCATACGATTCCGATTCACTCAGCGACTTGAGAACCTGGGGCTTGTCGGAGCCGTCTGAGCGAAGGACCTCAAGTGTCTTCCCATTCTCGAATAGGTAGTAGAGGAGAACTGATGACGTATCTTCGTATGCCACAAACAACGTTCGAGTCTTCAATTGTTTGGACATCTCTCTCATGAAGCGGGGCGAAGCAGCGTGAGAATCCTCGGAAAAAACGCTGACAAAGTTCGTCCATTGATTCCCGTGAAGTTGGAATGGCACGAAGAAGTTACCGGCGACCTTGATGCAACTTCCTGAAATGTCCCTCATCCATCGCCGAGCCTTAGTCTTCTCTTGCAGCGCTTTCGCAGTCGTTTCGATGTTAGCCTGTGCGAAACACCAAAGCACCTTCCCGACTGAGTGGAGCTTAAAACGTGAGTCCAACCCAAAGGCAGGCACCTGCGTATCGGTCTTTATGGTTTTCGACACTTGTGAGTATGAGAGGAATTCACCCCTCCCCCAAAATCTCCACCTCAGTCTCCAGCTCGATCCCGCGCGCGGACTTAGCCCGCTGCTTCACCACCTCGATCAAATTCAGCACATCGCTGGCCGTCGCGTTGTCCGCATTCACGATGAAATTCCCATGCACGTCCGACACCATCGCGCCGCCGACCCGCGTTCCCTTCAGGCCCAGCTCGTCGATGAGCTTGCCGGCGGGAATCGTCTTCGGGTTCTTGAAGATGCAGCCCGCGCTCGGCTCCTTCGGCTGCGATTCCCAGCGCTTGGAGCTGTACTGCTGCATCCGCGCCGCGACCGTCTCCGCCGCCGTCGGCTGGCCCTTGAGCACCGCGCCGAGCGCGATGTGATTCTTGAACAGCGGACAGCCGCGATACTCCACATTCACCTCGCTCGCCACGCGCTCATGCGCCACGCCCGCGTAATCCATGAACCGGATCTTCTCCACCACGTCGAAGAGCCACGAGCCCATCGCGCCCGCGTTCATCCGCATCGAACCGCCGAGACTGCCCGGGATGCCTTCGAGAAATTCCAGTCCGGCCAGACCCGCGCGACGCGCCTCCACGGACACCGCCTTCAGCTTCACGCCCGCGCCGCAGCTC
>CAMCCU010000408.1 GCA_945872975.1 Pedosphaera parvula Ellin514 | reverse complement strand
CGCCGGACTGGAACTGGGCGGACTTCTGCGCGATGCCGCTCCTGATGTCGTGGATGAATCATCGCGAGAACCTCAAGCCGCCGCTGGCCGATCAGGTCCGCGAAGCGGTCGTTCACGCGACGCAATCCATCCAGCGGCGAAATGTCGGGCCCGGCTATACGAACATCGCGGTGCTGGGCACGGCGGTGACCTTGATCGCGGCGCAGGAACTCAAGCTGCCCGAGCTGCGCGCCTATGCGAAGGAACGACTGCGGGCGCTCTACACCCACGTGATGCAGCAGGGATCGTTCGCGGAATACAACAGCCCGCCCTACATGATCGTCGTGCTCCAGGAATTGTCCCGCATGCTCTGGCTGGTGCGGGATGGGCGTGACAAATCGATGGTCACCGCGCTTCACGATCTCGCGTGGAAACATGTCGCCACGCACTTTCATCCGCCAACCCGGCAGTGGGCAGGGCCGCACAGTCGCTCCTACGAAACAGATTTGCGAAAGCGACCGGCGACGCTTGCGTTCATCCAGGCGGCGTGTGGCAAGAGCGTGGAGCTCGGCTGCGCGGAACCGCTGCCGCTTGGACTGGAGGCGTATCAAGTGCCGCTGCAATGTCCGCGCAAATGGGCGCGACTCTTTGGTGCCTTGGAAGCGCCGAAGCAGGTGGTCGAAACGTTTGTGCAGGCGGATGGTTCGAAGGAGGGCTCGAAGAATCCGGTGGTCGGCACGACGTGGCTGCATCCGCGCTTCTCATTGGGCTCGGTGAATCGCGGCGATCTCTGGCAGCAGCGCCGGCCATTGCTGGCGTATTGGGGGATTCCCTCGGGGCCACGTTTCCTTCGTGTTCGCTTCTTGAAGGACGACACTGATTTTTCGTCTGCGTTGTTTTTCTCCACGCAGCACGAGGGCGCCGCGCTGGCGGTGGTGACCTTGTGTACGGACCACGGCGATACGCATCCGAGCTTGGCTCCGCTCAAGGACGCGAGCATCAAGGCGTCGAGTCTGCGATTGAGGTTCGAGTTCGGCGGGGAACTGGCGGAATGCACCGTGCGCACCGTGGATGGCAAGTCGAAGGTCATCGTCATTCAGGATCGCGATGTGCGCTTCGTCCTGCGCCCGGTGGCGAGCGCGTTCGGCGGATCAACGTTCCGATGGGAGTTTCCGGAGCTAAAGCTGGCCAATCACATCGACGCGATCGCGTATCAAGGCGAGGCGAAGGAGCACAAGTTGGAGGCATTGGGCGACGCGTTCGTGGCCTTCACCCTGGAGGAGTGGCCATACGATCAGCGCGATATGCCGGCGGCAGTGATTGAGACGGCGCTGGCCGACGGAAAGTTTCGCGCCCGCTGGATCACGCGCGGGAAGTCGCTGGATATCGAGGCACCCGTGAAGCCAGCCTCGTATGCGGCGATGAACGACGCGTTACGCAGTGCGGTGATCTAAGTCTTCGCCCGGCTCTGCCGGTAGCGGTCGAGTCCGACGGCGAGGATGATCACGATTCCGATGATGATCTCCTGCGTGAAGGTCGGCCAGTTCATCAGGCTCGATCCGTTGCGGAGCGCCTGGATGATCAACGCGCCAATCATCGAGCCGAGAATACTGCCGCTGCCACCGCTCAAACTCGCGCCACCAATGACGACGGCGGCGATGATGTCCAGCTCCAGCCCGACCGCGCCGGACGGATCGCCCTGGGTCAATCGCGTGAGCTGCATCAGCCCCGCGCAGCCGAAGAAAATTCCAGCGATCGCGTAGATGAGAACCTTCTGCAACGGCACGCGCACGCCGCAGAGTCGGGCGGTGGCTTCGTTCGATCCGATGGCGAAGATGTAGCGGCCGAAGATCGTTTGCCGGATCACGACAGACATGACGACCGCGAGCCCGAGCGCGACCCAGACGCCTTGGGGCAGGGGAAGGAGATGATCGAGATCGTCCATCTTCATCAGGTTGCTGATGGGCGATTCGATGGGGTAGTTCACCGTTTGATTGCCGGCGACCCACTTGGCGAGACCACGGCCCACGCCCATCATGCCGAGCGTCACAATGAACGGCATCAAGCGCAGACCGGCAATGAGCGTTCCGTTGAGCAGGCCGATGGCGCTGCCGGCGAGCACGGTGACGATGACGGCGGAAGCGGTTCCCCAGCCTTTGTTCAACAGCGTGGCTCCGAGCACGCTGGTCAACGCCACGACCGAGCCAACGCTGAGATCGATGCCGCCGCTGACAATGATCATGGTCATGCCGAGCGCGCCAATGCTGACGATGACCGTTTGCGAGAGGACGGTCTTGAAGTTCGCGATGCTGGTGAAGGCCTTGAGTCCGTCGTAAGGTGAGGACTTCATCGCCTGCTGCCAGCCAGAGAAGCCTTGCAGCGTGTCCTTCTCCTTCTCCATCTGGTCGGCGACATCCTTCAGCGCGAGCATCGCCATGAAGAGCGTGGTGACGAGGATCAATCCGAAGAACGGACCGAGGGCGCTCAGTAATTTGCGGCTGCGACTTCGTTGGGGTGAAGAACTCATGCGTGGGTGGAAACGTCGTTGGAGCCGGAGCCAATGGCGGCGGTGATGATTTCGTGCTCGGTCCACTGCGTGGTCGGGCGCGATTCCACGAGCACGCCGCGAGACATCACGGCGATGGTGTCGCAGACCCCGAGGAGCTCGGGGAGATACGAGCTGACGAAGAGGATGGATTTCCCCTCCGCCGCGAGCTGGCCGATCAGCCGGTAGATGGCCGCCTTGCTCCCGACATCGATGCCGCGCGTGGGTTCGTCTAGCAGGAGAATCTTCGCCTCGTGATGGAGCAGTCGGGCGATGGCGATCTTCTGCTGGTTGCCGCCGGACAGTTCGCTGATGGGCTGGGCTGGGCTTTGCGCCCGGACTTCGAGGCGTTCCATCCAGCGCTGCGTGCAGTCCTGTTGAGCGCGGCGATTGATGAAGCCGCCGCGCGCGAGCGGTGACAGGCGCGTGACGGTGAGATTGTCCGCGAGCGAACGATTCAGCATCAACCCCTCTTCCTTGCGGTTCTCGCTGAGCAAACCGATGCCAGAATCGAGACGCGAGGTTGGCGTGCCACGGGTGGCTTCGCGGCCGAAGACCTCCACGGTTCCGGCGATCAAGCGATCCAGCCCGAAGCACGCGCGCAAGGTTTCGGTCCGCCCCGCTCCGATGAGCCCGGCCACGCCGAGAATCTCGCCGGCGCGAAGCGTGAGACTGACTGACCGGGGCTTGGTCTCGCCCGCGACATTCTTGAGCGAGAAGACGGTGGCGCCCAGCGTATGCGGAGTTTGCGGATAAATCTCCGTGATCTCGCGACCCACCATCAGCCGGATGATCTCCGGCAGTTGCGCGGTCCGCATGTCGCTGGTCCCGACGCTCTCGCCGTCGCGCAGGACGGTGAAGCGATGGCAGAGGCGCTGGCATTCTTCGAGGAAGTGCGAGATGTAAACGACGCTGACGCCGCGCTGGCGGAGCTTGCCGATGACAGCGAAGAGATTCTCAGTATCGACTTGTGTCAGGCTGCTCGTCGGCTCATCCATGATGATGACCTTCGGATCGCCAATGAGCGCGCGCGCGATCTCGACGACCTGCTGTTCCGCGATGGTTAGCAGACCCACGGGCACATCGAGCGGAATGGTCTCGTGATGCAGCTCAGCCAGCGCACGGCGGGCGAGTTCGCGGCGGCGCGGACGATTGATCCATCCGAAGCGCGCTGGCTCCGAGCCGAGCAGAATGTTTTCCTCCACGCTGAGATCCGGCGCGAGGGTGAGCTCCTGGTAGATCATCGCGATGCCGGACTGGCGGGCGTGCAGGGGATTCTCTGGAGTGAACGCCACACCGTCGAGCTCGAGGCGTCCGGCGTCCGGCTGGTAAGCACCGCTCAAGACTTTCATGAGCGTGCTCTTGCCCGCGCCATTCTCACCGATGAGCGCGTGAACTTCGCCTCGGCCAATCTCGAACGAAACGCCCCGCAGCGCCTGGGTGGCGCCGAAGGCCTTCCGGACGCCGGTCATGCGCAGGCGGGGGGTCATTTGAGATACTTGTCGATCGGGGGATAGAGCAATTCCTTTACGTCCGGCTGCTCGGCATTCTCCGGCGTCACGAGCACTACGCCGGTATCGATTCGCTTCTCCACTTTCTTTCCCTGGAGATGCTCGACCATCGTCATCACGCCCTTGTAACCCATGAAGACGGGATTCTGCACCACGAGCCCCTGCACATCGCCGCGCTTGAGATCCGCGACGGACAGAGAGCCCGAATCAAAGCCGATCATCTTGACCTTGCCACCCGCTTTCCCGATGTCGCGCAGCGCCTTCGTCATGGCGATGGTCGGCGGCTCGCACGGGGCGAAGACTCCGTTCACTTCACGTCCAAAGCGATTGAGCAGATTCTGCGACGCTTGATAGGCGGATTCGCGCGTAGGGCCGGCGTATTGGTCCGAGGAGATGAGTTTAATCTGGGGGAACTCTTTCTTCAGCGTGTCCACAAAGCCCGCCTCGCGCTCTTCCGTGCTGGCCGAGCCTACGGCGTAGCGGAGGAGAATCACGTTGCCCTTGCCGCCGAGCAGCTTGCCCATGTGCTGTCCGGCGAGCACGCCGCCCTTGTAATTATCCGTCGCCACGAAGCTGACGTAGTTGTCGGACTTTAGTCCGGAATCGAAAATGACCACGGGCACCTTCGCGCGGATGGCGTTGTTCACCGGACGCACCATCGCCTGCGAATCCAGCGGCGCGAGGACGATGCCGCTGACCCGGCGCGTCGTGAAGTTCTCGATGGTCTGAATCTGCTGGTCGCGATCGTCCTCCTTCAGCGGACCTTTCCAAATGACATCCACCTTGATACCTTGCGCCGCAAGTTCGTCGCGGGCCTTGAAGGCGCCGGCGTTGATCGACTTCCAGAATTCGTGCGTGGTGCCCTTCGGGATCACAGCGATGCTGTAGGATTTCTCGGCGGCGGAAGCGGACAGCAGGCCACAAAACAGGCAGGCGAGCAGGCGGAGTGATTTCATGAACGTGAAGCTAAGGAAATGGACGGGTGCGTTTCAATCCTTTTGATGAAGGTGGAGAACGCCTGAGGCTGCTTAAGACTCGAATCATGCACACAACGTGCGGTGTCTTGACTTCGATTCGGGGTTCCCAAACACTCGCAAACTCTTATGTCCGAGCCCAAAGAAAATGTGTTGATGGAGAAGATTGTCTCCCTGTGCAAGCGTCGTGGATTTGTCTATCAGTCATCCGAAATCTACGGCGGCATCCAGGGAT
>CAMCCU010000407.1 GCA_945872975.1 Pedosphaera parvula Ellin514 | reverse complement strand
AATCCTAGGGAGCACAACGACACGCAGACGGTGAATGCGGACATGATGCCGCGCAACGCGATGACCTTCAATTCCGTCAGCGACCAGTACTTCGGCCGTGGCGGATTGAGCTACGCGATCTGGCCGGCCCAAGGAGTGACGCTTTCGTTTGGCGGGCGAATTGAAGGCGTTCCCGTTTACGACGCCACAGGTGACAGCCTCGGCTATCGACAGCCCGGCTATACCGTCTCGATTGAACCGGGCATCTCGTGGATGGGGAAAAAGAACTCGATTTCCATCCTGACTCCCGTGGCGGCCTATCGCAACCGTCAGCGCAGTGCACCGGAAATCGCGATGGGTCGGCCCGGTGGCGATGCCTCCTTCGCCGACTTCTCGATCCTGGCAACCTTCTCCCATCGCTTCTGAACAACTGCAGCCGCCACCGACGTGAGGAGGCGGTTTCAGTTTCGCCCAGGCGAATGGCATGCACGGGGGGATAAACACGGGGCACTTTTGGTTTGCGGAAGGGCAGGAACTTCGCCAAGAGTGGCAAATCGCCTCGAAGAAGTGTATGGACAACGCTCTTCAATTTTCCAAGGCGGCTCAGCCGCTGCGGGGAATCACCGTGCCTGACAGGCGCCTTCCATCCGTCGATTCCGATGTTCCGCATCGCCGGCTTCCACCCTGCCCTCCCCAACCACCGAACCCCAAAGGACCATCATGATCCCCGGAATCATCAACGAAATCCTCGCCCACAAAAACAGCGAACTCTGGAGCATCTCGCCCGATGCCACCGTCTTCGAAGCCATCCAGATGATGGCCGACCGAAACATCGGAGC
The DNA here is from genome assembly GCA_945872975.1 of Pedosphaera parvula Ellin514. GTDB lineage: Bacteria > Verrucomicrobiota > Verrucomicrobiia > Limisphaerales > JADJPG01 > JADJPG01. Next base: position 4,438 of record CAMCCU010000407.1, on the reverse strand, counting down.
CCTCCCGGTGATCGCCGCCGGCAAATTGCTCGGCGTTGTTTCCGAACGCGATTACACACGAAAGGTGGCGCTCAAAGGCAAATCCTCAAAAGAGACGCGCGTGCGGGAAATCCTCGCAGTCCCCGTCATTGCTTCGCCCTCCGACACCGTCGAGGAATGCATGAAATTGATGACCACTCATCGCGTCCGCCATCTCCCGATCCTGCAAGGTGACCAGGTCATCGGGCTCGTCTCCATCGGCGACCTCGTGAACTGGATTATCACCGCACAAAGCGTGACCATTAACCAGCTCGAGAGCTACATCACCGGCCACTATCCGGGCGCAGACTGACTTCGTTACTCACGCCAAAATCTCGCGCACCACGTGCCCGTGCACGTCAGTCAAACGGAAGTCGCGACCAGCGTGGCGATAAGTCAGTTGCTCGTGTTCAATGCCCAGCAGCGCCAGCATGGTCGCGTGCAAGTCATGGACGTGAACCTTCTCATCCACCGTGTAGAATCCGTAGTCGTCGCTGTGCCCGTAGCTAAATCCCCGCTTCACGCCACCGCCTGCCATCCACATCGTGAACGCGTGCGGGTTGTGGTCGCGGCCATCGTTCCCCTGCACCGTCGGCGTGCGCCCGAACTCACCGCCCCAGAGCACCAGCGTGTCGTCGAGTAGACCACGCGCTTTTAAATCCTGCAGCAACCCGGCAATCGGCTTGTCCACCTGACGCGCCAGCTTGCCGTGCTCCTGCGTGAGCTTGTCGTGTGAATCCCAGTAAGCGTGGCTGCATTGAATGAAGCGCACGCCCTTCTCCGCAAATCGCCGCGCCAGCAGACATTGGCGTCCGTAACCCGCCGTCTCTGCATCGTCGAGGCCGTAAAGCTTGCGCGTCGCCTCGGATTCGCCGTCGATCTTCATCAGCTCTGGCGCCTCCGTCTGCATGCGGAACGCCAGCTCGAACGATTCGATGCGCGCTTCGAGCGCGTTGTCGGGACCAGCCTTCGCCGAGTGCGACTGGTTAATCTGCTTCAGCAGATCGAGCTGAAGCCGTTGCAGCGCGGAGTTGTCGTTCGGATCGTGCAGGTAATTGATCGTCGCCTTCTCAATCGGCGTGCCGCTGCTGCCCAGCGGCGTTCCCTGATGCACCGCTGGCAGAAACGCGCTCGCCCAGTTCGCCACGCCACCGTGCCCGAGTGTCGGATTGATGGTGATGAAGCTCGGTAGATTCTGGTTCTCCGTCCCCAGACCGTACGAAATCCACGAGCCCATGCTCGGACGCACGAAGGTATCGGAGCCGGTGTGCAGCTTGAGCAACGCGCCGCCGTGCGCCTCGTTCGTGCCGTGGATCGACTTGATGAAGCAGAGCTCATCCGCCATCGCGCCCACGTGCGGAAACAAGTCGCTGACCATCGCACCGCTCTGGCCGTAAGGACGAAACTCCCAAGACGATTTGCGCAAACTGCCCGTCTGGGCGAACTGCACGCGCGGCTTCGCGAACGGCAACGGCTTGCCGCTGTCGCGGACAAGCAGCGGCTTGTAGTCGAACGTGTCCACATGCGACGGCCCGCCGTGCATGAACAGGAAGATAACGCGCTTGGCCCGCGCCGGAAACATCGGCGGACGCACCGCCAGCGAATTCGGCGACAGCCCGCCGCCGAGCACATGTCCTGACTGCGCCAGCAAACCGAGCAACGCCAGGTTACCGAACCCGACACCGCTTCGGCGCAGCATCTCGCGGCGGCTCAAGGGTTGATGGAAGGGCGTGGTCATCGTGTGAATTCAATCAAGGTAGAGAAACTCGTTCGACGCGAGCAATGCCTGACAGAGGCTGGCCCACGATTGCGTCGACGCGTCCACCGCGCTGGCGGGCAGCTTCGAACGCGCTTGCGCCAGGTAGTGGAGCGCACGGTTCACTTCAGCTTTCTGGGCGGAGCGTCCCAGCACCCGGCGATAGGCGTCGTGAACTCTGGCCGTGTCATCCGTATCAGTCACCGCCAGCAGCGACGTAGCAAGGTGACGCGACTGTTCCTTGACCAGCGGACTGTTCAGGAAGAACAACGCCTGATGCGAGACCACCGTCGGCGTCCGCTTGCTGACGCCGACACTCGGATTCGCGAAGTCAAAGATCGTGAAGAGATCGTAAACGCGATCCCGCACCACGGGGAGATAGACCGCACGCCGGCGCGCCGTGGCGGAGACCGAATCGCCCGGCGTGTAATCGGCGTTCAGCCAGTTCACGAGCGAGCCGCCCATCGTTCGATCGAGCTGGCCCGAGACTGCGAGCAGCGCATCACGGAGGGATTCCGCCTCCAGCCGCCGACGATTCATGCGCCAGAGCAAACGGTTCTCAGGATCCACGTTCGCCGCCCTCGCGTTGAAGGCGACGCTCATCTGGTAGGTGCTCGAAAGGAGAATCAGCCGGTGCAACTGTTTCACCGACCAGCCCCCGCGCACAAACTCCCGCGCCAGCCAGTCGAGCAGTTCCGGATGCGTCGGAGCCTCGCCGCGCAGGCCAAAGTTATCGGGTGTGCGCACGAGGCCCTCGCCAAAGTGCGCCTGCCAGATTCGGTTCACCATCACACGCGCGGTCAGCGGATGCTCCGGCTGCGTCAGCCACTCGGCGAGTTGCCGACGTCCGCTCTGCTTCTGCGGAATGGCCGGCGGTGAAACCCGATTAAGCACCTGCACGAAGCCGCGCGGCACCGAGTCCTTGGCGAGGTTCAAATGGCTGCCGCGAATATGAATCGGCAGATCAACCGCAGCCGCCTCCTCCACCGCCAGGGCAATGGCCGGAGCCGGTGGCGCGTTGGTTCTCAGCACCGCACGCTCGTCCTTGAATTTGTCGAGCCTGGCCAGAGAGTCGGCCGGATAAAACGGGCGACTCTCTTTCGGCGGCACCAACAATCCCTCCGCACCGAACAGCAGCTCGCGCTGTTGTTCCTGAGCCAGCGCAGTGCGTTCCGCGTCAATCGTGGGTTCGAACGACCAACGGCGCACCAACCCGTCCGCCACTTCACTACCGGGATCACTCTGCCGACGCCGAATCTCCTCCGCGCTCAAGGCCCGGCGGTATAGGCGAACTTCGTCCAAGCCGCCCGTGAAATAATTGTAGCCGTCCTGTCGCCGGCCAATGTGCAGCGCGCCGACGCCGGGAACCCGCTTGCGCCCGATGTGCGTCACGCCCGCAGCTTCGCCGTTCACGAACAGACGCAGGTCCGCGCCGTCGTAGGTAAACGCCACGTGCCTCCATTCACGGAGCGGCAGCGCGCCGGCATCGCTCCAGACGGCGAAGACATTTTCAGGTCCGCCACCGACGTTCAGATACGCGCCCGCCCGCCGGCCATCGAGCATCAGAGCATAGTGACCTTCCGCCCATTCGTTCGCGTTCTTGTTCACGACCCAGCGCCGGGCGTCACCGTCCTTCGACTGTTCTTCGAGGCGCACCCAGGCTTCGACCGTGAGCGACGCAGGTTCCAACTCAGCCGCGTGCGCCGCCTCGACGTAGTTCGCGCCATCACAGCGCAGACCGGACCCGATCTTCCCTAGCCCGAATCGCATCGCGGTCGGCGTCAGCGTGGACTGCATCTCCGCGAGCTGCTGAACCACGCTGGCGAAAGCATTGGTATCGCCAGCGGTGGAAAGATATTTCGCCAGCGGTGAACCACCATTAGTCCGACATTGCGAAAGATGCGCGAGCCAGCGGTCCAGCGTCCCTCGATGCAGCCCGAGTTTCCGGACCACGGAATCCACTGCGTTGGTGTCAATACTTCCGGCTGACTTCGGCAAGCAGTCGGCGGCGGCCTGTAGATAATCTCCGGCGCGCGAGCGCCAGATTCCGGCCACGGCTGTATCCGCATTGCGTTTCGCTTGGGCGATGGAGCGCTCCACTTCGTTCGTGCGGGTCACGTAGGCGTCGAAGCGGGCCTTCTCTTCTTTCGTGGCGACCGGACGCTCGTTCCACTTGGAGACGAAGGCGAGATCGGCCATCGTTTTCGTGCTCTTGAAGATCCCGGCGAGCGCGTAGTAATCGCGCGCGGGAACTGGGTCGAACTTGTGATCGTGACAGCGGCTGCACGAAACGGTCAGCCCGAGAAACGCCCGCGACACGACGTCAATCTGTTCATCCACCACATCCATCACGAGCTTCGGCTTGTCCTGCTCGGCCAGCATCTTCGGCCCGAGCACGAGAAAGCCTGTCGCGGTCCATTGATCGAATGTCTCACGCTCGCTCTGGGCCGGCGGAAGCAAATCACCAGCGAGCTGTTCGCGGATGAATTGATCGTAAGGCTTGTCGCGATTGAATGCGTCGATCACGTAATCGCGATAGCGCCACGCGTGCGACATCGCCTTGTTCTCGTCCTGGCCGTTCGAGTCCGCGTAGCGCGCGACGTCCAGCCAGTGGCGTCCCCAGCGCTCTCCATAATGCGGTGAAGCGAGCAATCGCTCGACGAC
>CAMCCU010000406.1 GCA_945872975.1 Pedosphaera parvula Ellin514 | reverse complement strand
GGCGGTGTTCAGAGCAGGTGCCGGATAAAGTTGAGCCTTGTTCTCAACCCGATTTGATGAGATTTCTAGTCGATAGCCCGTTTCTTATTCTATGAAGTATTGTCGTATCCGGGGCGCGCTGGTCGCCTCGTTGTTTCTCCTCCTGTTGTCCGCTCCGAACCTCCTGTCCCAACAGAGCAATGGCGTGCTCCGCGAAGTCTATCTCGGAATCAGTGGCGGCACCATCGCTGGTCTTCTCAGCAGCCCGAACTATCCGGGTTCGCCGTCCCTCGAGACGATTCAGAGCATCTTCGAGGCTCCGACCGATGTTGCGGATAACTATGGCCAGCGGATGCGCGCGCTGCTGCTCCCTCCGGTGACCGGCAATTACACGTTCTGGATCGCGAGCGATGACAACAGTGCGCTCTATCTCAGCTCCAATGAAGACCCTGCGACCAGGACGCAGATTGCCACCGTCAACGCCTGGACCTCTTCGCGGGAATGGACGAAGGAGCCTAACCAACAATCCGCCACCAACATCTTCCTCACCGCGGGCCGGCGCTACTTTATCGAGGCATTGCAGAGCGAGGGCGGGGGAGGGGACAACCTCGCGGTCCGCTGGCGATTGCCCGACGGCACCATCGAAGAACCGATTCCCAACAACCGGCTGCTGATCTACGGCCTCGGTCCGCCGGTCATCTCCCAGCAACCGACGAGCGTAACCGTGATCGAGGCTGGCTCGGCCACATTCACTGTGCGGCTGCAACGGATGATTGGCTCGGCGTTCCAATGGTATCGAAGTGGGGTGAAGGTCCCTGACGCGACGAATGCTTCCTACAGCCTGGCGGCGCTGACGCTGGGGGACAGCGGGAGCACGTTCTATTGCTCAATCACGAATTCGCTCGGCGGCGTCAACAGCGCCAGCGCGACGCTGACGGTCGTGGCGGACACGACGAAGCCGGCTATTGCGGCGGCGGGGAATGTGGGTGACCTCCAGGTCGTCTTCGTTTCGTTCTCTGAACCCGTCGAAGCGGCCAGCGCGACGAACGCAGCGAACTACACGATGAGCGGCGGAGTTGCGGTCCTGCGCGCCGGCTTCGGCGTGGACTCGAAGACCGTCATCCTTACCACCACGACGATGGCGCCCAACTCAACCTATACGGTGACAGTGAACAATGTCCGCGATCGCGCGACGATTCCGAACACCATCCTCGCAAATTCCCAACGCAGCTTCTCCACCACGGTCCGGCCGATCGACATCGGGCATCTCTCCCTGCCGCGCGAGCCATTGGGACCGACTTCCCGGCGACATGGCGTTGTCATCTCGGAGGTCATGTATCATCCGACCAACCGCCTCGATGGCCGCAATCTGGAGTACATCGAGATTTACAATTCCCAGCCGTGGTTCGAGGAACTCGGTGGCTGGAGAATCTCCGGCGCCATCGACTACACCTTCCCTTCCAACACCGTTCTCCAATCGAAAGCCTTCCTCGTGGTCGCCGCCAACCCCGCCGACTTCCGCGCCACCTACAGCTTCGCGAATGTCTTCGGTCCGTTCTCCAACTCGAACGGTCTCCAGAACAGCTCCGGCTCGTTGCGCCTCCGCAATTCGAGCGACGCCGTCGTCTTCGAGATGAACTACAGCGGCGAACCGCCATTTCCTGCCGGTGCGGACGGGGCGGGCCATTCCCTCGTGCTCGCACGCCCGAGCTATGGCGAGCGCGATCCGCGTGCCTGGGAGACCAGCTATGCCGTGGGTGGCAATCCTGGCGTTGCGGACATCGTGTCCACCACCGCCTATCGCACCATCGTGATCAACGAGTTCCTGGCGCACACGGATCTTCCGGACGTGGACTACGTCGAGCTCTACAACTACGGCAATGCCTCCGTGAACATCGGCGGCGTGATCATCACGGACGATCCCGGCACCAACAAGTTTGCGGTTCCCGCCGGCATGATGATTCCGGGTGGAGGCTTCGCGGTGTTTACCGAGGCGCAGCTCGGCTTCGCGCTCTCGTCCGGCGGCGAGACGCTGCTGCTGAAGCATCCCACCGGTCAGCGGGTGCTGGATTCGATTCGCTTCGGTGCGCAGGAAAACGGTGTGCCGACCGGACGTTATCCGGATGGCGCCGCCCAGTTCAGCCGTCTGCTGACGCCGACTCCGGGCACGAACAACGCGGCGATGAAACCGGCTGACGTGGTGATCAACGAGATCATGTTTGATCCGGTCAGCGGCGATCCGGATGACGAATACGTTGAGTTCTTCAATCGCAGCACCAACACGGTGAGTCTGACGGGTTGGCGTTTGCGCGACGGCGTCTCGTTCGATTTCCCGACCGGCACCAGCATCGCTCCTGGTAGCTATCTCGTGGTGGCGCGCAATGCGGCGCGGCTCCGGACCAACTACGCGAACTTGAACGCGCTGAATTGTCTCGGCGACTTTTCCGGATCGCTGGCCAACAGCGGCGAACGCATTGAGCTGAATTTCCCTGATGAAGTCACGAGCCTGAATTCTCAGGGCCAGCTCAAGACGAACATCATCCACATCCTGCACGATGAAGTGACTTACGACTCTGGCGGGCGCTGGGGCAAATGGTCCGGCGGCGGCGGCAGCAGCTTGGAACTGCGTGACGCGCATTCGGACAATCGCCTCGCGCCGAACTGGGCCGATAGCGACGAGTCAGCGAAAAGTTCGTGGGTCACCGTCGAGACGACCGGTGTGATGGACAACGGCTGGGCGGATGCCTATCAGCTCCACGTCACATTGCTCGGAGCGGGCGAGGCGTTGGTGGATAACATCGAGGTCATCCCGAGCGGGAGCGCCAACGTCATCGCCAACGGAACGTTCGAGAGCGGCACCACGGGCTGGGTTTTCCAAGGCAACCATAACGAAACAAGTCTGGAAACGGGTGAAGGATTTGGCAGCACGCGCTCGCTGCATCTGCGCGCCCTGGGTCGTGGCGATGCGGGTGCGAACCGGGTTCGGACTCAACTTCCTTCGACGCTTGCTCCCGGCACGACAGTGACGCTTCGCGCGAAGGTCCGTTGGCTCAAGGGCAATCCCAACCTCCTGCTGCGTCTTCGCGGCAACTGGCTCGAAGCTCCCGGCTACACGCTGACCGCAAGAAATCTCGGCACGCCTGGATTGCCCAACAGCCGCGCGGCCGCAAACGTCGGTCCGGCCATCACGGACACGCGACACGAGCCGGCGCTCCCTGCCGCATCCCAAGCCGTGCTGGTCACGGCCCGCGTCAACGATCCGGATGGAATCTCCTTCCTCGCGCTCAACTACCGGATCGATCCGGCGACGAACTACACGACGCTGGCGATGACCAACAACAGCGCCGGGATGTTCTCCGCCATCCTGCCCGGTCAGGTGGCTGGGACCACTGTGGCGTTTTTCATTCAGGCGGCGGACAACTACGCGCCGCCGGCCGCAGGCGCGTTCCCATTCGATGCGCCCGCCCGCGAATGCGTGGTGCGCTGGGGCGATAATACGATTCTTGGTTCGCTTCCCACGTATCGTTTCTGGGTGAGCCAGACGAATGTCGCCCGGTGGATGTCCGAGGAGAAGATGAGCAACAAGCCCAAGGACGTGACGTTCATCTACGGCACGAATCGCGTCATCTACAACGCGGGCGCGTGGTTTCACGGCAGCCCGTATCACTCGCCCGGCTACGATTCACCGGTCGGCGTAAGCTGCGATTACGACTTGGGTTTCCCCGATGACGATGCGCTGTTGGGCGAGACCGATATCAACTTGTTCCGTCCCGGCAATGGCGGTGGTGACGGCGAGGCGCAACGCGAGATTCAGGCGTACTGGTTCGGGTATCAGTTCGGCATTCCTTATCTTTATCACCGTCCAGTCTTCGTCTTCGTGAACGGCCAGCGGCGCGAGACGGTCTTCCACGATGCCCAGCAGCCGAACGGCGATTTCATCGATCAATGGTATCCCGACGACGCGAACGGCGACCTGCACAAGATCATGCTTGGGTTCGAGTTTGGCGACCTCGCCTACGGCGCGAGCGAGCCGGGCTATTCGGTGGTTGGAGCGGACTTGAACCGTTACACCACGACGGGCGGCGAGAAGAAACAGGCGCGCTATCGGGCGACGTGGCCGCGTCGTTCATCGAGCGTCCAGGAGCAGAACGATTACACGAACATCTTCAATCTCGTGGAAGTGACGCTGACGAACGCGCCCATCGGCAGCGATGCCTACACGGCGGCGCTCACCTCGGCATTTGATGTGGAGGAATGGTTCAAGACTGATGTCGCGCAGCATTTGTTCTGGAACCCGGACAGCTATTCCTACGGCGGCGGCCAGAACGCCTTTGCCTACAAGCCGGAGCGCGATACGTGGAAGCTGTTCCTGTGGGACGTTGACTTCGCGTTCGGCGGCGCGGCGAACGATGCGAACCTGACGGGCATCGGCGGTGCCGAACATGGCCCCCGCAATGACCACCCGCCGTTCGCGCGCATCTACTGGCAGGCGATCATCGAGGCGGCCAATGGCATGATGACCGCCACTCGCGCGAATGCGATTCTCGACGCGCGCTATAACGGAATGGTGGCTGGCGGCGCATCTGTGGCCAACCCGCAAGGGATCAAGGATTGGATCGCCGCACGCCGTGCGTTCGTGCTGACGCAGATCACGGCGAACCAATCCGCCTTCGCCATCACGTCCAACAGCGGCGCGGACTTCTCGACCAACCGGAATCTCATCACGCTCACCGGCACCGCGCCGCTCGAAGTTCGGACGATCCTCGTGAACGGCGTGCCGTATCCCGTCACCTGGACGGCGTTGAAGACCTGGGTGATTCGCATCCCGCTGATCAGCGGCACCAACACGCTCGTGTTTACTGCGCTCGATCCGAAGGGTCGGCCTGTGTCCACCGTGGCGGGAACCATCCGGGTGAACTACACCGGAGCCGACGAGTTGCCCCAGGACCGGATTGTGATCAACGAGATCATGTATAACCCGTTGTTCGCGGACGCGAGCTACGTGGAGATTCACAACACCTCCGTCTCGAACGCATTCGATCTCTCCGGCTGGAAGTTGAGCGGTGCGAGCTTCACGTTCCCGAATGGAGCGATCCTGGAGCCCGGCGCGTTCCGGTTGATCGTGAAGGATGTGTATCTCTACGGCGCGACCTACGGACCTTCGACTGCGATTCTCGGCCAGTTCGATGGCAACCTGGATAACGGCGGCGAGACGCTGACGCTCATCAAACCCGGCGCGACACCGGCGCAGGATCTCGTGATTGATCAGGTGACGTATGACG
>CAMCCU010000405.1 GCA_945872975.1 Pedosphaera parvula Ellin514 | reverse complement strand
GGGCATCGGAGTCGATATTTCGCGACAGCTCGGTAAAATCCGCGATATCCGAGAAAAAAATGCTGATGGTCTGCTCCACGGCTCCTGGCTTTAGAAGCTCCGGGTTTCCAGCAAATTTTTTAACCAGCGTAGGCGGCAGGAACCGCGTGAGCGTGTGCTCATAAAGCCGCTGCTGCACATAGAACTGGACGGAGTTGAAAAGAATCGACCAAGCGAGCGCGACGAGGATCTGAACCAGAACGATCAGCCACGGAAACCAGATGAGCTTCTGGTTGAACAGAACCTGCAACGACACCACCACCACCGCGAGCCCACCCAGTCCGACCACCGTGGCCATGACCGGACGCAGCCGCACCAGGCCGAAGCCAAACAGCGCACCCAGCCCCAGAATCAACCCGTGCTCCATCGACCACGGCATGCGCGACAGCCAGTCGCCCCGCATCAGGTTTAGAAACGCGGTAGCCTGGAGCTCCACCCCGGCGATGAAATTCATCCCGTACTCGTTCAACATCGCGGCGGTCTGCCAGTAGGAGAAGGGATGCGAAAACTCATCCTTCCGTTCGCCGGCAAACTTGGTGTAGATGCGCGCACCAACGAAGACAACTTTGTCGCGGAAAAACTTGTCATCCACCTCCTCGGGATCCAAGGCTTCGGAATACGTCACCGAACGCAGATGAAGAGGCGGGCCGTAATAGTTCACCCATCGCACGAGCCTCCAGAGATCCTCCTCAGGCTCAATCTTCGCGCCGAGAAACGAAGCCGCCGCCCAACTCAGGCTCGGAATGCCCAGGTCGTCATCCCATGGGCGCAACTGTCGAACCACAAGATCTCTGTCTGCCAGCACCTCTACCGATCCCACGCCCGCCGCGTTGGTATAGAACATCTCGATCGGCGGAATGCCCCGCCTGTCATTGCGACCGAAGCGAACAAGATCAATTGCCAGAACAACACGCCCACTGTCCTTGATCGCCTGCGCCATCTGCACGTCCGCCACCGGATTGTGCGGGTCGGGGTCGCTAAAAACGATGTCGAAGACGATCGCCTTCGCGCCAGCGGAGGTGAGGCGATTGATCAGGCGCGCGTGCAAGGCGCGATCCCATGGCGCGTTCAGCGGCTGCCCGAGAATTTTGTGAGAAATTTCATCCAAGTAAACAATCACCGCTTCCTCAGCCCTCATTTCACCGCGCCAGATGAGCTGCAGCCCGTAACTATGATCTCTCAAGCCTCGCCCAGCAGTGAAAGTATGCAGGTAATACCCGATGCCTGCGGCCAGCAACGCGCCGAAGATCGCAGCGACAAGGCTCCGGCTGATCTTCCCGCGGAGACGTGCCAGTTTAATCACGGGATTCTTGGACGATTGATTTCATCCCGGGCGAGTTCTCTTCGGTCAGAAGTACCATTTCAAACTCGCGACCAGCGTTCGCTCGTGCGGCAGCTCGTTGTAGAGCGTCAGCGGATTCAAACGGTAATCCTGATCGCTGATGTTAAGCAGCCCCAGCTTCGCCTCCACGCGCCGTTGATGGAAGCGATAGCCGACATGGACGTTGTATTGCCAGAAGTCGTCCCCCGGCAGATCGGGCGAGTAACCCTGATTGGATTGCTGCGACCAGACGGTCCCGAACTGCGCGAAGAATCCGCAACGATGCTGATAGATCGCGTAGAGGTTCACTTGATGCAGATAGCTGGAAAGATCTTCGAAGCCCGACGTGCCAGTGGTATCGGACGACAGGTCCGGGAAGCGTCCATCCAGGTCGGAATGCGTCAATTTGTAGCGCAGCCCCAGCGCCCATTCGTTGCCGAGGAGTTGATTCACCGAGACCAGCAGGGAGTTCTCGACGTAGTCCAGCGATTGCCGGGTGCCGGAGGCTGAATCGGCAGCGGGGGTGTTTATGTCGCTGTTGGTGAAGACGCCGACAGTTCGAGTGGCGTCGGAATTGAGAGACTGCCCCTCCACCAGGAAATAGGTTCCCGACGACGCGATGGAATGGTCGAGCCCGACGCCGTAGGTTTCAAAGCTCGTTCCGGGGACCAGCCCGATTACCGACTCAGGAATCAAACTGCGAAACGACTGGTTGAAGCCCGCGATTTGCGTCGGCTCCAGTCGCACACTCGAATCGAAGAACACGCCGCCGAGCGATTGCGCGTAGTAGGTCCGGAGGTGCGTGTCTTTCGTGAGCGACCAAATCAAGCCCGCCTTGGGCGACACTTGATCCCGGCTGGTCTCGCGGCCTTCAATCGGCGAGGTATCTACATTGCGCGGGTAGGACAGGCGGTCGTAGCTGACGCCAGCGGTGAGCTGCAAGTTGTCGAGAACCTGCCAGCTCTCGTAGCCATACACGCTGACTCGATCGAGCGTCGTTTCGACACGCCGCGAGAAAAACTCACTGGGTCCCGAAGATAGCGGAGGCTGACTCTCCAGAGCGTTCGAAGCCTCAACCCAGCCGGCTTGATAGCGTCCGCCAGCGACCAAAGTCTGATTGGCCGTCTGCCAGATCTGCTGAAGCTCGGCCGAGTAAGCCTCGATCTGGCTCCGATAATTCAGCGACGTCACATTCGGCACGCTGCGCAGCGCGCGGTTCGTGGTGGTGGTGAATGGAACGACAAACGTGCGATGATACAACACAGCGGGCGACGAATCTCCCACGAGCGAATCCTCCAGCGTGAACGTGTCATCAAAGCGGCCGGCCAGAAACAAAGTGTGGCTGCCGGGCGACCATTCGCGGTGATAGCCAAGAAGGAGATTGGGCTCCTGCTTTTCCGTGACGCGCAGACCGAGGCTTGGAGCGGGACCGGACGCATCCCGCTGCTGGTTGTAGTATTGCCCCACGTCGCCTGACTCGTAGTCAAGGCGGCTGACTTGGAAGAGCAGACCATCCTGCGCCGTGATCTGTTGCTTGAAACGGAGGGAGAGATCGAGCTGTTCGAGATCGTTGTTCGGTCGCTGACCGTTCTCCGTCCGATAGAACGCGTCGAACGCGTAGCTGCTCGACCCGTACACGCCATAGTGCGATCCTCGCTGCACCCAGTCGCCGCCGCTCGAGTATTCCGTGCTCGAGAAAAGCCCGAACCGATTGCCGTCGAAAAACTGCGAGTATTCCTGCTGCGAAACATTCTGCGACAAGGTGCCGCCGCCAGGAGGCGCCAGCAGATGAGCCACCAGCAATTCGCTGAACGCAGGCGTCTCGTAACGGAGGTTGATGAGCTTGGGATCGCGCACCGCGTCGTAGCTGTTCGCGAGAAAGAGATGCGCCGATGGATTGGCGTAATCGTAGTTCACCGCCCGCGACGCCTCGCGCACGCTCACGTCCACCATGCCGGCATCGCGGTAGATCGCAGCGAGGTTCGCGCTGCGCACCGCCTGGTCCTGATCCAGCAGCAGCCGCGAGCGGAAGATGCTCCGGTTGTCATTCAGCTCCTTGGATTTTTCCAGGGACCTCACCGCCTCATTGACTCGATTCTGCTGCTCGTTCACCAGCGCCGAGTAAAGCCATCCCGTCGGATCGTTAGGATCAAGTTTCCGGGCGAGCGCGAGCTCTTTCTCCGCATGAACGGTGTCATGTGTGTGACTGAAGGCCTTGCCAAGGTAACTCCGTAAGATGGAACGCTGCGGCTCCAGTGTCGCCGCCACCTGCAAGTCCGCGCGGCCATCACGCGACTGGCCCTGGCGAATCTTCATCAGACCTCGTCCCAACCACGCGTTGCCCAACGCGCCATCTGCGGCCACGGCACGGTTGAAGTATTCAAGCGCCCCGGAATTATCTTTCCGTGCCGCGAGCAAAAACCCCTTGAGCGCCAGGCCCTGCGCCTGACGTGACGAAAGTTCGAGTCCCTTCTCCAACGCCGTGAGTACCTCCGATGTCCGGCCGAAGCTGAACTCCAGTTCAGCCACGCGAATCCAGGCTGCGCCGAACTGCGGTGACTTCCCGGCTGCAGCTCGCGCGGCAGCCAGCGCCTGGGCCAATTCAGAACGCGACTGCAACGAATAGGACCGCGCCATCCACTCGCTTGCAGTGTCCGGCGTGGAGCGCAGTTCAGGACGCTCGTTTCGGACCGTCGCCATCATCTCACGCAACGCCCGGGCCGGAGCCGACTCGGATGACAAGGCGCGCAAATCCGCTTCGGTCCGTTCCGCCTGTCCAGCGGCCAGCAGCAGCGACGCCCGAAGCACGCGCTCTGCATCCGTCGCTGGCTGACGCGTCTCAGGATAATTTCCCAGAGCCAGCAGCAGATCGCCGCTTCGATAAGCCTTCACGGATTCGCTGAACGTCTCCTTCTCCTGCGCGCTCAATCCGATCTCGTCGAGGTCCACCACCGCCGGATAATAGAGCGCCCACTGAATGACGCTGTTCGCATTTAACAACGCCGTCTTCTTCGGCGGCTGACCCGGCGAGACGGTCCCCTGCTCTCCACTTTGAAGCGTCTCCGTCTGCTGCGCCGCTGTTAACTCGACCACGCCATCGATCAGCGACAACGTGGTGCTGCCATCCTCCGCCACCGCCAGTTGAAACTCCGTCCCACGAATCGCCCCGGACGCCACCGGGGTGCGGAATTGAATCTCCGTTGGCTTCTCCCGGCTGAAAAAATACGCCGCGCCAGACTTGAGTTCCAACTGCGGCTTCTGCCCAGCCTTCTCGGGTGGCTGAATCTCGATGCTCGTCAGCTCATTCACCCTCATCACGCTCAGGTCCGACCAGCGCAAGGTCGCCCGGCTCCGCAATCCCGTTCGCAGACGGTCGCCAGTTTCCAGCGCCTGGTTCGTCTGGCCTGCGCTCCATTGCGTCGTCCCCTTCCGGCCCACCTCCACCCTGCCTTCGCGAGTGAGCAGAACGCAGTTCTGCCCCTGCCCAGACGAGACTTCGCCACCCTGCGCCACAGAGAGGAACACGGCGAACAACACAGCGCAGACAAGTGCGGCAAGGAAAGAACGCCTCTGAGCTAGCAGCGAGAACATGACGTGGTTGGATCGGGGAAGTTTAATAATAGGCGTCTCAACGTCTCAGGGGTTAATGGCACCAGAACATGCCAGCCGCGACGGCTGTCCTTGTAGTGAACCGGGCACTAATTGGCAAGACGGATATACCTTCAAAGCCCCGTTCTCGAAGTGTTCGGAGTCCCTGGGAAACTTTTCCATTTGCCATCGGGTGAGATATTTGTTTCCCTCTTGGCCCTTCGGTTTCTCAGCGGGTTGATTGTTCGAATCTATTTAATGATGAACAGTGAATCTACAAACGGGAAAGCGGAGCAGGTGCAGTCACCTAAATA
>CAMCCU010000404.1 GCA_945872975.1 Pedosphaera parvula Ellin514 | reverse complement strand
GTTGCGCGCCTTCGACGCTGGGATGATAGCAGATTTGAGCCATATATTGGTAAAAGTTCGCAGAGGATTTACCGGCGTTCCAAGTCGTTTGCAATCTGAATTCATCTGAAATGAGGGACACTCGGCAAAATGACCCGTTGAAACCAATCCTCCGCCACGCCTGTCACAAAAATTGAACAACAGACGGCAAGTGGCGTCCGAGAAATTGACCTGACACTTTTGCCTCATTGAACTTGAACAGATTTATGAACCAACCCGCCCGCGCTCTTGTCGTCCTTCTCACTGCCACTGCCTCGCTCGCCGGAGCGGCGGACTGGCCGCAATATCGCGGTCCCAGCGCGAACGGCATCACGTCGGAAAAAATTCAGGCATCCTGGCCTGCAACGGGACCCAAACAGATTTGGAAGACTCCGATGACCGCCGGCTTCAGCACCTTTGCCGTCGCGGGAGGAAAAGCCTACACGCTGGACTCGCGCACGATTGATGGCGTTAAGAACGAGGCGTGCGTTGCCCTCGACGCGGATTCCGGCAAGGAACTCTGGGCGGCCCCGCTCGGCTTCACCAAGATGGACGGCGGCGGCGACAGCGGTGCGCCCGGCAACAGCGGCGGCGACGGTCCTCGTTCCACGCCCGCCGTGGACGGCAATCGCGTTTACGTGCTGAACGCAGGCCTCGTGCTTTCCTGCCTCGACACAAAAGACGGCAAGACCGTGTGGAAGAAGGAGCTCATCAAGGAATACGGTGCGAAAAGCATCACCTGGCAGAACGCAGCCTCGCCGCTGCTCGAAGGCAATCTCATCTTCGTCTGCGCCGGCGGCGCGAACCAATCCCTGCTGTGCTTTCACAAGGCCACCGGTGCGCTCGTCTGGAAAGGCCAGAGCGACGCGATGACTCACGCCACGCCCATCGCGACCACGATTCTCGGCCATCGGCAAATCATCTTCTTCACGCAGTCCGGCCTCGTCTCCGTCGTGCCCGGCACCGGCGACGTGCTCTGGCGCTATGCGTTTCCCTATCGGACTTCCACCGCCGCCTCACCCGTCGTCGGCGGCGACATCGTGTTCTGCTCGGCCGGCTATGGCGTCGGTGCGGGTGCGGTGAAAATCACGAAGGACGGAAACAATTTCAAAGCCACCGAGCTCTGGCGCAAATCGAACCAGCTCATCAACCACTGGAGCAGCTCCGTCTATCACGACGGCCATCTCTACGGCCTCTTCGGCTTCAAGCAATGGGAGAAGGTCCCGCTGAAGTGCATTGAACTCGCGACCGGCGAAGAGAAATGGTCGAAGGACGGTTTCGGGCAGGGCGGCACCATTCTCGCCGACGGCCACCTCGTGACGCTCGCAGAGAACGGCGACCTCGTCATCGTCGAAGCCACGCCGAAATCCTACAACGAAACCGCCCGCACCAAAGCCGTCACCGGCAAGTGCTGGAACAACGCTGCTCTCGCCAATGGCCGCATCTACGCCCGCAGCACCAAGGAAGGCGTCTGCCTCGACGTCTCCCGCGCCACGGCGGCGAAGTAACCACGCCCTTCGGTAGTTTCGCCTGATTCCTTTTGGTGCCCGGCATTGCCCTCGCGCGAGGGCGATGCCACCATGGATCCGCTCCCGGTTCTCGAACTCGGAACCTTGCATGACGGAACCAACTGCCGCACCAGCTCCACGCCGCGCCGCGCTCATCTTCATCTTTGTCACCGTCGTGCTCGATATCCTCGCGCTCGGCATGATCATCCCCGTGCTGCCGAGGCTGGTCGCAGGGTTTCTTGGCAACGATACCGCGCGAGCAGCGGAAATGTTCGGCGTGTTCGGCACCGTCTGGGCGCTGATGCAGTTCCTCTGCTCGCCCGTGCTTGGCGCGCTCTCGGATCGTTTCGGGCGCAGGCCAATCATCCTGATCTCCAACTTCGGACTCGGTCTCGACTACATCCTGATGGCGTGGGCTCCGACCCTTGGCTGGCTCTTCGCGGGACGCGTCATTTCTGGAATCACCGCCGCCAGCATTCCCACCGCCTACGCCTACATCGCCGATGTGACGCCTCCCGAGAAACGTGCGGGCGCGTTCGGCCTGATGGGTGCGGCGTTCGGACTCGGCTTCGTGCTGGGACCGGCTCTCGGAGGATTTCTGGGAAGCATCGATCTCCACCTGCCCTTCTGGGTCGCCGCTGGCCTGAGTCTCGCCAACGGCTGCTACGGCACCTTCGTCCTGCCCGAGTCGCTGCCGCACGATCGCCGCTCCGCCTTTCTATGGCGCAAGGCAAACCCCGTCGGCTCGCTCAAGCTCCTTCGCTCGCACCCGGAACTGTTCGGCATGGCGATGATCATCTTCCTCTGCACGCTCGCCCACGAAGTGCTGCCCAGCGTCTCCGTGCTGTATGCGAGCTACCGCTACAATTGGAACGAGCGCGACATCGGACTCATGCTCGCAGGCGTCGGCGTATGCGGAGGCATCGTGCAAGGCGGCCTCGTCCAACCGATCATCCGGCGCTTCGGCGAACGACCGACGTTGATGGTCGGCCTGATCTTCGGCGCGATCGGATTCGCCATCTATGGTCTCGCTCCGACTGGGGCTCTCTTCTGGCTGGGCGTGCCGGTGATGTCGCTGTGGGGATTGTCCGGCGCGGCGACCAATGGACTGATGACGCGTCATGTGAAGCCATCGGAGCAAGGCCAGTTGCAGGGAGCGAACAGCAGCCTGCGCGGCATCGCCGGTTTGTTCGGGCCGGGAATCTACACGACGACGTTCGCCAGTTTCATCGGCGAACGAGCGGGCTGGCATCTCCCCGGCGCGCCATTCGTGCTGTCATCGCTGTTCCTGGTGGTGGCGATGGTTGTCGCCTGGCGTACGGCGCGTTCCCGTTGAATCAATCCCTCACCGTGCTCAAACCGAGCCGGATGATCCGATCGATCAATTGCGGATAAGTCAGGTTCGCCTTCAGCGCCGACTGCGCAAAATCCTCGTCCGCCGCGAGGATCGGATTCGGGTTCGCCTCGATGAAATAGACTTCGTTCTTCGGCGTGAGGCGCAGATCGAGCCGCGCGTAGCCGTCGATGGTCAGCAAGTGATAGATCCGCTTGCAGACGCGTTCGATGTTCGCGACGACGGCGGGATCGAGTCCTTCCGCGAACTGGTTCTGCAATCCCCAGCGCTTCCGATATTCCTCGTCCCACTTGGCTTTGTAGGTGGCGATCTTCGGTTCGTCCGGTGGGACTTCCTTGAAGACCAGCTCGCGAATCGGGAGCACCTGGAGCCGGTGATTGCCGAAGATGCTCACGTACAGCTCGCGACCCTCGATGTATTCCTCCGCGATCACGTCGTTGTCGAACTTCTCGTGGATGAACTGCACGCGTTCCTTGAACTGCTCGTCCGACTCCACGAACGACGCCTGGGAAATCCCGAGCGACGCCTCCTCCTTCAACGGCTTCACGAGGATGGGAAACTTCAGCCGCTTGGGCCGCGCGATGCGTTTGCCGCGCGCGATGGTCACGAAGTCCGGTGTGTGAATGCGATGATAGCTGAGGATCTTCTTCGAGATGCCCTTGTGCTTGCACAGCGTCAGCCCGGTGGAGCCGCAGCCGGTGAACGGCACGCCGCGCATGGCGAGGAACGAAACGATGTGCTGGTCGAAGGCGCGGTTGTTCTTGAACTGATCCGCCAGGTTGAAAATCACGTCCGGCTCGAACGCCTGCAGCTTCTGTTGCAGCACGTCGAGGTTGTCGAAGATGGCAAGATGCTCCGTGGTGTGGCCGAGCTCGCGCAGCGCGTCGAGGACGTTGGATTCCGTCTTCCAATCGTCCGTCTTCAGCTCCGCGCTCAGGTCTTGATCGAGGGTCGTCGGCGCGATGGCGTCGAAGAGCGCAAGGACTTTTAGTTTCTTTCTCACTCAGCTATCTCGTGCGTTTGAACCGACCAGTAAACAAATAATTCATCACCAGCGTGGTGACGTAGGACGCGACTTGCAGCGAATTTCGCGGGTCGCCGGTCTGAACGTAGAGCTCCAGTTGATCGCAACGTTCAATCAGGCGCGCGAGCAATTTATCCACGCGATACTTCTTCTCGTTCGTCCATTGGCAGACGGAATCCATGAGGTGCTTGCGATTCGCCCGCAGGAACGCGGAAGCCTTCCAGCGTCCCTGCACTTCCGGCCCGGCGGCGAAGAGCTGGCGGAGATCCTTGTCGTAGAAATCGGGATACGAATCCTCGATGAGCTTCCGCTTCCGCGCGTAATGCGTCTTGAGCTTGATACCGAGACAGTCGTAATCGACGACCCGATAGGCAGGTTGATGAACCGGCGGCTTCCCGGCGAGCGAGCGCATCAACTCATCCACGTACTCCAGTTTGTGCAATGCCTTCCAGTCCTTGTAACGCTCGCGCCAGTCGAGCCCCGGCGTGAGCCAGACCGCAAACGTCTCCGCGAAATCTTCGTCCGGATGACTCTGCGCATACCAGTCGTCGAGATGCACCACGTAGGAACGGCTGTAAGGCCGGGGCCGGTAAAACTGCGGCGTCTCCTCATTCGAGGTCGCCCCGAACACTTCGCGCCACTTCCGCCTCCGCTGGAGCTGGTAGGCAAAGAAGTAAGCGTGCGCCGCCTCGTGCCGGATGAGCTTCATGAACCACTCGGGATTCTCTCCCTCGACTTCGAGAATCAACTTCTTCTCCAGCTTTCGCAGCCGGTCATGCGCGAGGAAGAACGGGACGAAGATCGCCGGGATGCCAACGGGCACAAACCATTCATCGCCGATGTGACAGGGCGGGAGGAAAGCGAGGCCTTTGGCGGAAAGCTCGTCGTGAAGCCGCTGGACCAGCGACTGGAGCTCGGTGCCGTCCAGCTTGAGACCGAGCTGGGAAATCTTTCGCTCCAGCAACTCGTCGTCGCTGAGATTAACCCATTCGGCGGCTTCCATTTCGAGGACCGTAGCACGCACGCCAACACGCCGACAAGCCCGACGCGGCGAGACAGTCGAACGCTTATCACAATCCTCACCCCTCACCCCGGCCCTCTCCCCGTTGAGGGGAGAGGGAGTTCGCGTTGAATCCTCATTGAGATATGAAAGCACATCGCCGCGCTTCCACGTCACGGCGCGCCGGACATTACCCTGCCTTCGAGCGGCTGGGCTCCCGTCCCTTCAAATCACGAACGAAGAACGACGACAAACGCGGCGAGAGAGCATTGACTTACCGAAACCGCTTGTCGTGCTCCCTCTCCCCTCAACCTAATCATTGCGCACATCTTGTCTCGATGAATTATTCGTTTGTACTTGTACTTCATG
>CAMCCU010000403.1 GCA_945872975.1 Pedosphaera parvula Ellin514 | reverse complement strand
GCCGGGCGAAAAGCGAGAGAAACGGCGCGCGCAAACGCTCCGGCAGGACGGGTGTGGCACCCGGCTGGGAGCAGACGTAGGCCGCGACTTCGCTGGCACGCAGATGGATTTCGTCCAGCGGCCAGCCGGCCAGCAATCCGAGCGTCATCGCCGCGGTGAAGGAGTCGCCCGCGCCGATGGTGTCCGCGACCTTCGTGGGGAAGCCGGGATGCTCGGACCATCGGCCTTCGGCGAAGAGCAGGCTGCCGCGACCGCCGCGCGTGTAGGCAACGACACGCAGAAGATTGCGCTCAGCCAGTTGACGAATCTGCGAACGCTCGTCGCCGGTCAGATCGAACATGGTGGCGAGCTGGGGCAGTTCCGTTTCGTTCAACTTGAGCACATCAGCGAACGCGATGGACTCATTGATGAGGCGGCTGGAGAAATAATTCTGCCGCAGGTTGACATCGAAAATCCGCAACGCCTTCGGCCGAGCGGCAGCCACGAGGGAAATGATCGAGGAGCGCGCAGGCTCGCTGCGTTGCGCCAGCGTGCCGAAACAAATGGCGTCCGCCGCAGCGACGGCGAGGCGACCGGCGGGTTCGCCGCTGAGGGCGTCCCACGCGACGTGCTCGTGGATGGTGAATTGTGGCTGGCCGTCCGCCGCGACTTCGACACCCACGGTGCCGGTCGGCAGCGTGCGATCGACTTCGATGCAATCGGTCGGGACGCCGAGCTTCGTCAGGCGGTCGAGGGCTTCGCGTCCGAGCTCATCGTGGCCGATGCGCGAGATGATTCGCGCGTCCGCGCCGAGCGCGCGGGCGTGATAGGTGAAGTTCGCCGGAGCGCCGCCGAGCTGGCGTCCGCCGGGCAGGAGATCCCACAGGACTTCGCCGATGCCAACGAGTTTGAAGCTCATGGAGAAGATTATTGGAGGCCGAGTTTCTGCTGAATCTCTTCCAGCGACCTGCCCTTGGTTTCCGGCACCATCAATTTCACCCGGATGAGCTGGAGCAACTTGATCCCGGCGGCGCGGTCACGCTTGCGTCCCAGCTGCCAGCGCGGGCTTTCGGGAATCGCGAGGCACATCGCGGTGTAGATCACCGACGGAAACGCGGCGACGCCGAGCAACGAGCCGAGCACGGTGCCGTAGAGCGCCGAACCCATCGCGAGGCCGTGCATCGTGGGGCTGAGATGCCAGAGGGATTGAATGGTCTGCTCCGCGCCGGAAATCACGACGGTGTCGAAGCCGAAGAGGAACCCGGCGAGCGCGGACGTGATGGACCAAAAGAAGATGCGGGCTTTCATGGAGTGGTTGGTTTCAGCGGGGACCATGTGGTCATGCGTGTAGGAGACAACACCGCCTCGAAAGTTGTAAGCACAGATCGTTTCCTGCGGCACCAAGGTTCCCGAAGACATTCGTGCAATGGGCTTCGATCGTCGCAAGCCGCTAGCGCGACAGCTTCATCGTGCGGCGCACGGTCGCCGGACCGCGCTTCGTAGCGCTGACTTTCTGTCCGTCGGAGAACGTAGTGGTGATTAGACGATCCGTGAGATTCCAGAAGACGTAAGTGCGAACGCCGGCGTTTTGAAATACTGCGTGGAGCGGATGATCAGCGGTGAGGGAGCGATCCGGTTTGCCGAGCGCGTCCAGGTTGTAGATCCAATGCGCGACGTTCGCGCGCGTGTTGCCGTCTTCGATCTTCTTCGCAGGATCAGCGGCTTCGTAGAGGCGGATGGCGTCGCGCGGATCGCTCAAGGCGCGATACATCCAGGCGATGTCCGGCCAATTATCAAATCGATCGCCGTCTTTGAACTCCGCCACGAGCGCGCGGTAGTTCTTCTCGGCGTAGGCCGGGAAGTGGCCGAGGTAGAGAGAGCCACCGTGCATCGGCAGCCAGTTGATGCCATGCACGAGCTGCGGATCGGGAGTGAACCACGTTTCGTTCGCGCCTTTGCCGCCCCAGATCATCGTGGCCACGCTCGCGGTAAAGGCGGCTGGATGATTCTCGTCCCGCACATCGAACCAGTATTCCTGGATGGTGTTCATCTCGGTGGTGAAAAGGAACACGCCAAGATCACGCAACGCCCGGTCGCCCGTCGCCTCGGCCCAGAGGATCAAGCCGGTCCATGCGTTCATCGCCTCGGACGAAGATTCATTGTTGTTTCCGTCCGGGAAGTGCGACGTGCCGCTGGCCCACGAATGGCCGGCATACGGATCGAAGCAGCGCAGGAACGGGAACATCGCATCGCCATGATCCGGGCTCACGACATCGCGGATGAGCAGCTTCACCATCGCACCCCAGCGCGCGTCCGACGCCCAAGCCGGATCATGGCGCGCGATCTCCGCCGCCGCCTTGATGAAGTAACCGTAGTGAAAATGATGATCATTCAGCTCCGTATCGCTGCCGTAGCTCGCGGGATAACCGATGAGCGTCCCGACACGTTCGTCGTTGTGGAACAAGGCCTTCGACTTCGCCGCGCCATTCGTTGCGGTTGCGCTGAACCAGTCTTCCAACCGCGCGCGAAGCCGGTCGCGCAGAGTGTCCGCAGCGTTCGTCAGCGCGTATTGCTCCGCGATCGGAATAAGCGTCGCCAGTTTGCCGAGCTGCTTGCCGTCCCAATACGTGTCCGCCGTTACGAATGCCGGTTTGTTCAGCTCCGGTTGCAACAGCGCGCTCATTTGCTCCGGCGTCCGACCACCCGCATTCGGTAACACAGGAAGCACACCGGGAAATTTCATGCGCGTGGTGAACGCCGAACCTTGCGCGAGCTTCATCACACCACGCACCGAGTTGTAGCTCGCGGGCAGAAGCGTCGCGGACGTGTTGCGCCATTGATGCGGGTAAAGCCCGGATAACGTCGCGGATTCATCGCCCTCGTGGGACTTCGTCGTGAAACGAAAGGTCGTCGTCACGTCGCTGGTCGCCGGTTCGTAGCCCCACTCGATGCGCGAGCCGGTCACATGCGCGTGAGCGAAGCGGCGAAAGAGGCTGAGCGTCGATTCCTGATTGTCCGGTAGCACCGCAAGCGAGAAGTAAGCCTTGCCCACCGTGTCGCACGTGAACGCCTTCGTGCCGAAGCCGCGCCACGTCGAGCCTGTCGGCGCGAACAATCCGAAGTGCCGCCCGTTCACCGTCACGCCGAGTGTCGCATCCGGCTCGCTTCCGGACCATACGCGCGGCACCGAACTAAACGCCAGGCGCGGCGTCCCGCCTGCGTAGAGCGCATAGACAAAAGGTGAGCCGTGGCCGTAGGAGACGCGCAGGCTCTGCTGGTTCGTGGCGAAGAGCACATCCAAAAACCAATCGCTGAAGCCATCGACGAGCGCCTTGCCGAAGTTTGTTTGTGCCGAGTGGCCGAGGGTGAAGTCGTCCGTGCCGCCGGGCATTAAGCCAAAGATGCCTTTGGAGTTCGCGACGATGTTTGCGCCCGGATACGCGATGCGCAGTCCGGACGGCTCGGTTTTCACCGCCAGCGGATGGGGATAGTGCGAGAACGAATTGGAAGCCCACGCGAGCGAGCTCCACCAGTCGTTCGACGGCATCTTACCGGGCACGCGCCCGGTTTTGTAAATCGTCGTGGGCGGACCTTTGGTGCCAGCGGGCCGTTCCGTGGCATAGCTGCCGGCGCCGGCCAGGATGATTTGAGCTTCACCCTGCGTGCAGGCGGAGAGAACAAAGGCGAAGACGGCAATCCGTGAGAAGCCAAAGAAAAAAAGTTTCATTCAAATTGAGGCGAAGACGTTCGGAACGCAGCGACTGACTCGCGCCTGCGATTAAGCGGAAGTCCACTCCGGCGAGCAAGGACCATGGGAAGAGCGAGCCAGCGATGCACCAAGGTTTCGCCCTCCTGTCATGCCATTGGCCCATCTCCGCGATCTCGAGCAAAACCATGGTGCGCGCGAGAGGACTTGAACCGAGAAACGCATTTCACGAGCCTTCACGAGAATTCATAAGGCATTCTTTATTAGCGCGTTATAACGCTTAGAAATTTTCAGTGAAAACACCAAAATGTATCATTATGCAATTTTTCTGTCATGCAGTGTCATGCAGAATCTGGCTCTCAGCAACGCTTGCACGCCCTTTCGTGTCGATGCGGTTTTGAACCTACTTCGTCTCCCGAATTCTCCGCAACTCCATCGTGCATTCCTCCATCGCCGCCGTGTTGCGGTCGATGCAGACGGCCAGCTTGAGGGCGGTCTCGTTTTGCGAGGCGATGATCTGCGTGAGCGCGATTTGATGTGCGTCACGGGCGGCCTTGTGTCCGGCCAACACGGCTTGGAGTTGTTTCACCAGCCAGTAGATCACCACGCCGCAGCCAAGCAGCAGCAGGCAGAACGCGGCGAGAAAGAGCCAACGGTCGTTCATCGCCGCCGCGTGATCCACCACGCGGAGGAAGTCGGTTGAGTTCACATTGGTCATTCGTTTTCCTCGATGCCGACCAAGCCCCATTCCAAGCCCAGCCGGAAAAACCCCATATCACCATCGAATGGCACCGCCAGCACCGGCAGCCGAACAAACTCCTCCCACGGCCCAAGAACATTCGTCGCGCGATAGACCGTGCCGGTCAGCAACACGCTCGGCCGCTCCACCGTCGCCAACTGCGGCGGTGTCGGAATCATTACCTCGACCTGATTGCTGTAGTCGCTCCACAGTTTTGAACTGCTCACCGCCTGCGCGACGAAGTAGTAACGACCAGGACTGAGTGCAGGCACGATCAGTTGCGTGTTGAACTGCCCATCGACTGGCCATTGCTGTGGATAAGGCCCGCCGCTATTCGTGCCCATCGACACGACGTAGCGCAGGACGTCCACCGACGGACTCGCGTCCCACGCCAGCGTGACGCTTGCACCATCCGCGCTGCACAGCGTCCATATCAGCAGACAGAAACTCCAAAACGCCGCCCTCATTCACATTCCTCAACTCAAATCCCTCTCAACTCTCGTTCACGGTTCCACCAGCCACCGCGCCACGACATCGCTCTCGCTCGTCCCGAAGCACCACAGTTGCAGCAGGCCCGTCTTGTTCGCCGCGATGTTCACGGGCGCGACAGCGCCGACCCATTTCCAAGCTGCCGGCCAGACCAGCGCGCGCAGCGTAATGTCGCAGACGATGCGCACGATCATTTGCTTGCCGAAGCCGAAGGCACCCGACGTGAAGCTGACGTTGCCGGTGAGCGCGATGCGCTTGCCGCCAAAGCCATTGAAATCGAGATTGAGGGTGCCAGCGTAAGCCAGTGCCTCCTGCTGCACCGCCAGTCGTTTCGCTTCCACAAAGCCGGTCGCGGTGAACTC
>CAMCCU010000402.1 GCA_945872975.1 Pedosphaera parvula Ellin514 | reverse complement strand
GCGAAGATCGGCACCCTGACCTTTGAGGAGCCGGATACGGATCGGTTTCCCGCCCTGGGCCTGGCGCGCAGAGCAGGAGAGATTGGTGGGACATTGCCTGCCGTCTTCAATGCCGCGAACGAGGTGGCCGTCGAAGCGTTCTGCAACCGGCACATCACGTTCGACCAGATTCCTGCGGTGGTCGCCGAGACGATGAAGTGCCACGAGGTGGTAGCCCAACCGTCCTTGGAACAGATTCTCGCAGCGGATGCCTGGGCGCGTGGAGCGACGCTGGGGAAGCGGTCGTAGACGGACCTTCTGTTTTTGAACCTCTCCTGACCTGGCTCCCGCCACTCCTGCTCGTTGGAGCCGGTCTTGGGCGGGAGTTGAGATCTTTCTTTCAAGGAACGCATTAGTCTATCGGGAATATTGCCGATTCTGGTTCTTGGATTGAGTTTGGGTGTCGTTTCGGGTAAAGAATCATTGATTGGTATGCCACTGTTGTTTTTGTCGCGTTGGTTTCATTGGGCGTTTCCACCAGCTCTCTGCATTTTGATTTGCTCAATGTGTCTGGGCGCGGAGGCTGGACAAAATGCCAGCATGCCGAGTGCAAGAGTGGCGGGAAACTTCTTCGTCCCTGTTCAGCCACCGATGGAGGGCTACTCGTTAACCAACGCTTTCGGTAACCTGATCTTCGATGATCCGGTTTCCGTCGCGTCGCCTCCTGGGGAGACGAACAGGTTGTTCGTTGTCGAACGGACTGGGCAGATCATCGTTCTGACCAACCTGAGCGACCCAACGAGGACCGTCTTTCTAAACCTGAAGACGAATGTGTACGCGAACTATATCGAAGCCGGACTTCTGGGGTTGGCGTTTCATCCGGGCTATGGGACGAACGGTTTCTTCTACGTTTTCCGGACGCTGTTCACGTCCAGCGAAGTGGGGGCGAATCTGTTGCATAATCAGCTTTCCAGATTCCAAGTTTCCCCGACTGATTCGAACCGGGCCCTTGAAGGTTCGGAGTTGGTTTTGATCTCGCAATATGACGAGAACGATACGCACAACGGCGGCGACGTGCATTTCGGTCCGGACGGCTATCTCTACGTGTCACTGGGTGACGAGGGTCCGCCGGCACACGAGCTGTTCTTTACGAAACAGCCCATCGACAAGAGCCTCTTCGGCGGCATCCTTCGAATCGACGTGGACAAACGGCCGGGAAATCTTCCACCGAATATTCATCCCAGCAGCACCACGAACTATTCGATTCCGGCGGACAACCCTTTCATCGGAGTCAGTTCTCATCACGGATATCCGGTGGACCCGTCGCAGGTTCGGACAGAGTTTTTTGCGATTGGCTTTCGGAATCCTTTCCGGATGTCGTTCGATTCAGTGACGGGGAGGTTGTTCTGCGGTGAAGTGGGGGCGGGAACAGAGGAGGAGGTGGATATCGTCACGGCAGGCCAGAGCTACGGCTGGCCGTATTTCGAAGGTAACTTGAACGTCGCCGCCCCGCCGCTGGGCGCGACTTTTGTGGAGCCATTCCTCACCTACCGCCACGGGAGTGCGAACCATGAAGGGAAATGTGTCATTGGCGGAATGGTTTGTCGCGATGGCCCGATCCCTCAATTGGAAGGCATGTATGTTTTCGGAGACAACGTCCATGGCCACATCTGGGCGGTGCCCACCGGGAATGCGGGCACCAATCAGGTTCCGATGCAACGCCTCACGGCCGAGCCGGGTGTTTCAGCTTTTGGCCGCGACCCGCGCGACAACGGCCTGCTCGTCGTGAATGTTCATCAGGGAAGCATCAAACGACTGGTCCATCACCCGGATGCGAGCGATGAAACCTTCCCTCAAACTCTGGCAGACACCCGGTTGTTCTCCGGCCTGCTCGATCTCGAACCGTCGCCTGGCCTGACTCCTTACTCCATCTCCGTCCCGTTCTGGTCCGACAACGCTCTGAAAAGGCGCTGGTTTGCGGTTCCGGAAACGAACGCCTTGATTTCGTTCATGCCTGAAGTTCCGTGGACAATTCCAAGCGGCACCATCTGGGTGAAGCATTTTGAGTTGGAGATGATCAAGGGCGAACCAACATCCGCCCGCCGCCTCGAAACGCGTCTGCTGGTGAAAAATGATCAAGGGGTTTACGGCGTCACCTATCGATGGGGCGGTTCGTCCTCGAACGCGACCCTCGTGTCGCAGGAGGGCATGGATGAGACTTTCGCCATTCTCGATAATGGAGTGACGCGAACGCAGATCTGGCACTATCCCAGCCGAGCTGAGTGCCTGGCCTGTCACAGTGCGGCGGGTGGCTACGCGCAAGGGTTTAACACGGCGCAACTCAATCTGGATGTCGCATACACCGAGGGCACCACCAATCAATTGCTGGCCCTGAGTCATGCCGGTTACTTTGATCGGCTGGTCACGAACATTTCGGTGTTGCCCACGCTGGCTCATGCGACCAACAGCCATTACTCCGTGGCGCATCGCGCTCGTTCCTACCTTGCGGTGAACTGTGCGCAATGTCACCAGCCGGACGGCGGCTATACGGTGGGTGCTGAATGGGATGGGCGTTTGGAAACCCGGCTGGCGGACATGCGAGTGCTGGGTCGCCTCATCAATCCGCACTCCACCGCGACGTCGCCGATCTGGCAGCTGCTCAATTACCCTGGAAACGCCAAGATGCCGCCTATCGGCACTTCGGAGCTGGATACAAATGGCATTGCTCTCGTCGGACAATGGATCAACAGCTTTCCCCTCGCGCCATGGCAATCCGTCGATATTGGAAGTGGGAAACGTGAAGGCAGGTCGAGCATCCAAGGCCCAGCGCATGCCATCCATGCGTCTGGTGCGGGCATTCGCGGCACCCAGGACAGCTTTCATTTCCTGAGCCAGCCCTTCAGTGGAAACCTGCTCGTCATGGCCCGGTTGACCAACATGTTTGCATCAGACTCCGCAGCCAGGGCGGGACTGATGATTCGTGAAAACTCGTCCAATGGAGCCATCAACGTGAGCTTGCTTGCTGATCCGTCCGGCTTGGCGGCTTTTCAATTCCGCGAGTCAACGGATGGCGAAACCACCTTGCTCCCCGCATCGCTCGCGCCGCAAAGACCCTGGCTCAAGCTGACCCGTGCCGGAGATCTAATCACCGGTTTTGAATCTCCAGACGCGACAAATTGGACAGCCAAAGGTTCCCAGTTCATTGCGATGCAAACGGTCGTCCAAGCGGGGCTGGCGGTGACCGCTCACCACGATTGGGGCCATAACAATGCGACCTTCGATGACGTGCGATTGCTTGGAATTCAGTTGTCCGTTGTGGGGAGCGCCGGCCAGCCCGTCGCGCCGGCGACGGTGCAACTGGCAGCCAGTGTCATCACTCAGGGGTTTTTCATTGAACGCGTCGAGTTCTTCCGTGGCGAAGAGAAACTGGGTGATTCCACTCAAGCACCGTACCTCTTCACCTGGACGAATGCGCCTGCTGGCCAACATGTGCTGTTTGCCAGAGCCAGCGATGCTGCTGGTTCGAGTCTCGGCTCCCAGCCTGTCAACGTCACGGTTGAAGCTGCTCCGGCGCTGGGCAGATTTCTGGCGCGCGATTCCGTCACAGATGGTAATTGGTCGAGCCGCTACGGTGGCGAAGCCTATGTCATCATTGGCGACTCCACTAACCTGCCTCCGGACATCACCCTCAGCGCGAGCGGACATACGCAGCAGGTTTGGAGGCGAACAACTGGCGATTCACGGGCACTGCGGAAGGTCCAATCATCAGGTCGCATCGCCGCCAACTGGAATTCTTCGTCCACTTTCACAGTCGAGATCTGGATGGGTGACGGTGCCCTCAGGCGGCTGGCGCTGTATTGTGTGGATTGGGACCCTGATGAATCTCGATCTCAAACCATTGAGCTGTTGGATGCCGTCACTGGTGTTGTTCTGGATACTCAAACCGTCGATTCCTTCTACGGCGGGCAATATCTAACGTGGTCGGTGCGTGGTCATATTCGAATGCGCGTGAGCCGGGTCGCCGGCGAATCCGCCGTGATCAGCGGCTTGTTCCTGCAGGCCAATCCGAATGAATCACCCGCTGTCTCGCTGCTTGCCCCGGCCACAGACTCCATCGTCGCCCTGCCTGCCACCATCACGCTGCGAGCTGATGCGTCGGATCCCGACGGGAGTGTGAGCAAGGTCGAATTCTACGCGAATGACCTCAAACTCGGCGAAGCCTTTGCTCCACCCTACACTTTTGTCTGGAGTAACTTCTTCGCGGGCGACTACGACATCCGAGCCCGGGCGGTGGATGATCTGGGAGCTTTCACCGAGTCGGAATCCAGGCGGCTCACGGCCAGCCTTCCCACGGCCCGGGGTGCGCTGCGGTCATTGGAGGACGATGCGCTGGGCAATTGGAAAGGACGATACGGTGAAGATGGTTTCATCATCGTCAATCACGCCACGAACCTTCCGGACTACGCACGAATCGAGCTGGCCGGCGCGGCACCTTTTACCTTCGCTGAAACGACGGAGGATGAAGCGGCGCTGGAACGCATTGATGGTCCGCTCCGGATTTCTGCCTGCTGGTATGGCGAGGATTTCACGCTGGACGTGTCGTTGGTGGATGGCCGTCGGCACCTGATTTCGGCATATTTTCTCGACTGGGGAGGCGTGCGAGTGGTCGAGGTGCAACTCCTTGATGCCAGCAGCGGCATGGTGATGGAATCAAACATCGTTTCCGATTTCGGTTCCGGAGCGATGCTGACTTGGTCCGTTGAAGGCCATGTACAGTTGCGATTCAAGCGGCTCCAAGGCGGCAATGCGGTGGTGAGCGGGATCTTTTTTGATCGTGAGACGAACCTGCCTCCGGAACTCCAATTGACGAATCCCGCAAATGGCTCGCTGTGGCTGGCACCGGGCATTCTCACTCTCGGCGCGGAGGCGTCCGATCCGGAAGGCATTCGCAAGGTGCAGTTTTTCGCGGATGGGATGCACATCGGCGAAACAACCAATGCGCCCTTTCAATATCCATGGAGCGTCTGGTCTGGAGACTACCCTGTTCTCGCCAGAGCGATTGATGCCAAGGGAGCAGTGAGGGATTCGCCAGCGGTCCAGATCTCCGTGGGGCTCACCAATGCCCACGCTGAATTTGTCGGGGTCGACACCAATACGCAGGGGGACTGGTCGATTTCATACGGTCGTGAAGGGCATCTCATCGTCGAAGATGGGACGAATTTCGCAGGCGGAGTTCAGGTTGTCGTGAAAGAGATGCAGCCATTCGTCTGGTCAACCGGCATCTTCGATCCGCGAGCGCTGCAAT
>CAMCCU010000401.1 GCA_945872975.1 Pedosphaera parvula Ellin514 | reverse complement strand
TGGAAGCGAGCCCCGCCAAATAGCCGACCCGTTTGGTGCCCGGCATGGCTTGACCTTTGGCGTGCATTCGCGGACGCTCTTTCCCGGTTGCGGCAAAATGACGCTGCGCCGCACTAAATCAATGACCACTAAACTCATTCCCATCCTGGCAGTGGCCACGCTTGTGGCCTGCTGCGCGAACGCCCAACCCAAAATGGAACTCAAAGACCTCAAGCAAAAGGCCAGCTATTCGATCGGTGCCGACATCGCTTCCAACATGAAGAAGCAGGAGATCGACATCGACGTGAAGTCCCTGACCGCCGGCTTCTCCGATGCGTTTGCGGGAGGCAAGATGCTTCTCACCGAAGCCGAGATGAAGGAAGTCATCACCCAGTTCCGCACCGAGCTGATGGCCAAGATGGAATCCAAGCAGAAGTCCGCAGGCGACAAGAACGTGAAGGACGGCGAAGCCTTCCTCGCGGCCAACGCCAAGAAGGACGGCGTGAAGGTCACCGCCAGCGGCTTGCAGTATAAAGTCATGAAAGCCGGCAAGGGTGCGAAGTCCCCGAAGGCCACGGACACTGTGAAGGTTCACTACCACGGCACGCTCATTGATGGCAGCGTGTTCGACAGCTCGGTGGAACGCGGCGAGCCCATCAGCTTTCCTCTCAATGGCGTAATTCCCGGCTGGACGGAAGGCGTGCAGCTGATGAAGGAAGGCGACAAGTTCCAGTTCACCATCCCCTCGAAGCTCGCCTACGGTGAGCAGGGCGCGGGTGGCAAGATCGGGCAGAACAGCACGCTCGTCTTCGAAGTCGAGCTTCTCGCGATCGAAGCGGCGAAGTAATTCCGTTCGACCACAATTTGCAACAGCAGGGCGGCGAGCGATCGCCGCCCTTTGCTTTTCACCGGACGCCGGGAACGTTCCCTGAAAATGGTTCTGTCAGCGAAGGGGCATTGCTGCGACAGTCGGCGCATCGTATCTGATTGTGAATATTACATCCGCCATCTTTGACCGCAGCGCTCCGGATCTGGCTTCCTGCCCGGACGAAACCCTGCCTGAGTTCGCCTTCATCGGGCGCTCCAATGTCGGCAAGTCCTCGCTGCTGAACATGCTTTCGGGCAAGCCGGACCTGGCCCGCGTTTCCAAGACGCCCGGCTTCACCAAGATGATCAACGTCTTCACGATGAACAAGACGTGGCGGCTGGTGGATCTGCCCGGCTACGGCTACGCCCATGTGGCGCGGGAGCACAAGGCCCAGTTCAATCATGCGGTGAACAATTACCTGCAGCATCGGGCGAATCTCAGCTGCGTCTTCGCGCTCATCGACTCCAGTCTGCCTCCTCAAAAGATTGATCTGGAGTTCGTGAAATGGCTCGCCCGGCATTCCGTCCCGTTCGTCCTCGTCTTCACCAAGACCGATACGGGCACACCCGCATCCGTGCGGACGAACATGGACGCGTTCAAGGATTCGATCTCCGGCTGGTTCGAGAAGCTGCCTGCGAGCTTCACCTGTTCCGCGACGGCGAAGCATGGCCGCAGGGAGTTGCTCGCCGTGATCGACGAGGCGATTGCCGCAGGGCAGGGCGAACCTCAGGTTGAATCGGAAGCGCCGGCTCCGGATCCGGCAAGCTCACCCGGAGATCTGCCCGCCGTCGGCCGGAAGGTGAGCTCCAGGGATACTCGCACGAAGCGCCCCAATCCCGCGCGGCCTTGGTGAGGCCGGACGCATCCCGCAGTCCGCATCGTCGAGCGGCGGGAGCATCTGGTCGCAAACTCCTACTTTACCCTAAATCCGGCAGTTGAAATTGGAGACGGAGTTGTTAACCACGGATGGACACGGATAAACACGGATCCTTTCAAAATCTCGCGCTCACCCATCTGGTGAAGAGGTGTCGCTGCACAACGTCCTCTCATCTGTGTTCATCCGAGTCCATCCGTGGTTGAACTGCTTTTTCCAAGTCTACGTCGTGTTCCGGGTCCAGGAACTTCCCCAGTCGTTTTGATTCGCGCTTCTCGATCTCGTCTCCCGGTTTCCGCACGAGGTGCGCGGCGGCTCCGGCGGTTCTCTCCACCCGTTTTATCCCGGCGTCCGGTCCCATGACGCTGATGGCCGTGGCGAGCGTGTTCGCGGTGATGCAATCCTTCGCAATGACCGTGACGAGGCTGTGATCGGTGAGGCCGAAGCCGGTCTTGGGATCGACGATGTGAGAGTAGCGGCGACCGTCAATCTCAACGTGCTGAAACAAATCTCCTGAAGTGCCAAGCCCGGCGTTGGCCAGCAAAACGTGGCGGGCGGGCGGTGCGTTCGTCACGTCGAGCGGCGCGAGCGTGATGCGCCAGCCGCTGCGGTCTGGTGGCGGATCGCCCGCCGCCATGTCGCCGCCTCCAGTGACGAGTGCGCTGCGAATTCCGTACCGTCGCAGCACGTTCAACGCTTCATCGATGGCGTAGCCTTTGGCGATGGAGCCGAGGTCGAGGCGCATGTCGGGCACGAGAAGCGTGGCGGTCCGTTGCTTGGAATCCAGTTTCAATTTCTGCCACCCGACGGCTTTCAATGTCTCGGCGAGCAGGTCCACACGGGGAAGCTTCTTTTCGCGGCGCGCCTTTCGCCAGAGGCTGACGCAGGGACCGACCGTGATGTCGAATGCGCCGTCCGTTTCGGCGGCGATCTTCTGGGCGCGGTCCAGCACCAGCCACAGGTCCGGGCTCAGGGGAATGGCGCGTCCTTCGCCGGCGGTTCGCGAGAGGCGGCTGAGTTCGCTGTCCGTATCATAGTCGCTGAGGATGCCGTTCAACTCTGCGATGCGGGCGAAGGCAGCCTGTGCAGCGGCGTCAGCGGAGGAGGAGTCGGGAGCGTAGAGCACCATTCGAAAGGGAAGCCCCATCTGCGGTTGGGAGAACTCGAAGCGCTGGAGTGAAGAGGGATTCGTCGTCGTCGTTCTGCAACCGGCGACGAGCAGCAGTCCACCGAGGAGGGCGGCGAAATAAAGACCATGACGAGGCAACGCGTTCCGCATGAGGTTGAGTTTGGCTGCGTGAAGACGGGGCGTCCAGCCGGGTTCTGAGCCGGGCATCGTTTCGCGCCAGCGCTGCCGGGACTGGGAAATGAGTTTCCGTCTTGCGCTGTAGATTTCTCTGACTAGCCTTTGCCCACAAATATAATTTCAGAACTCTCATGGAAACAAACGCGATAGCCAGTGCCACACAGCAGATTTCTCTATTAAAAGAAAAGGGAGCCACGTTCCTTTTTGAGAAGGGCCCCAGCCTTTTGGGAGCCATCGTGATTCTCATCGCGGGCTTCATGGCGGCGCGCTTCCTCTGCCGGTTGCTGGGCAAGACGCTCGAGCGGCGTCATCTCGAACCGCCCGTGCGGATGCTGCTCACCCGCGTGGCGTGGCTCGTGATCATGGCGCTGTTCGTCATGGTCGCCCTCGGCACACTGGGAATTGCGGTTGGACCGCTGATCGCCCTGATGTCCGTCGCGGGCGTGGGTGTGGGACTGGCGATGCAGGGAGTGCTGAGCAACCTTGTGGCCGGCCTGCTCATCATTTTGACCAAGCCCTTCCGCGTCGGCGAATACATCCAGATCATTGGCTGCTCCGGTCAGGTGAACACGATTGATCTGTTCACGACCGTCCTCCTCCATCCTGATCGCTCGCGGGTGGTCATTCCGAACCGGAAGATCGTCGGCGAGATTCTGCACAACTACGGCACCATCCGTCAGCAGGACATCACCGTCGGCGTCTCATACAGCACCAACCTGCCTGCCGCGATCGCGGTGATCAACCAGTTGCTGGCCGCGAATCCGCAGGTCTTGAAAGATGTGCCGCCGGTCGTCGCCGTCGGTCAGTTTGGTGAATCATCGATCGAGATCGTCGTGAAGCCGTGGACTTCCGTGAACGACTACGGCAATGCCTCAGCGGAGATCAAGCTGGCGATCATCGACGCCTTCCGCGCGCGCAACATCGAGATTCCGTTCCCGCAGCAGGAGGTTCGCCTGTTGAATCCCGGCGCGGTGAAGAGCTGACGCGCTGCCTCTCCTCGCGGCCGGCGCATCAAGGCTTCGCCAGCGGTCCCAGCGCAATCTGAAGTTCTGCGACGGCAGCTTCGACGATCTTGCGCTCGGGTTCGCGGAAGCGGTGGAATGGTTCCGCCATGAAATCACCCGCCAGCCCCAGGCACGAGACGGCGCACTTGATGCCCTTGATCACTGCCGACGAGTGCCTGCCGATGCCGTAGAGTTTGCTGACGACCGCGATGACGAGCGAGTGCAGTTCCCGCGTGCGCTGGAGGTCGCCCGCTTCCGCTGCGGCGTGCAGGCTCACGTAGAGCCGGGGGAAAATGTTCGCGCCGCCATTCACCCCGCCGTGTCCGCCAAGCAGCACGGATTCCGCGAGCAACTCCTCCGGGCCGGTGACGATCGTCCAGTCCGGTCGCTGGCCACGTAGCTCCAGCAGACGGTTGAAGTATCCCATGTTGCCGGAGCTGTCCTTCAATCCCACCACGCGCGGCTGTTGCATCGCCCACTTCACGATGTCCAGTTCGAACGGCACCTTCGTCAGCGAAGGCATGTTGTAGAGGAAGAGGGGCAGGGGAAGCTGCGGGATGAGACGATCGAGATACTCGCGCAATTCCGGCTGGCCCTCCGGCAGGTAATACGGCGGGGCGAGCACCACGGCATCCGCACCCGCGTCGGTTGCGCTGCGGGCGATGCCCACGGATTCGACGAACGCGGTGTCCGTGATGCCGACCAGCACCGGCACGCGATGCTTCACGATCTGGCAGGTGGCTTCGACGACCTCGCGGCGGAGGCGATACCCCAGGCTCGGTCCTTCGCCGGTCGTCCCCAGGATGAAGAGCCCCTTCACTCCACCGGCCAGCATGTGCTCCAGCACGCTTTCCAGTCCCGCTCGATCCAGCGTGTCGCGATCAGAAAGCGGAGTGATGACAGGCGGGATGATGCCGCGAAGCGGCTGGCGAAACAGTTCAGTGCTCATGTGTGCGGGCATTCCGGTGACGCCGGGAGTTTTTATCAAGCATGAAGAGCGTTCGCGCCGTGAGATTTGGTTTTGGCGGAGGGCGCAACTTGATTCCCTGCCGTCGCCCGACGACTCGCTGATGGTAGCGATGAGTCTTAGTTCGTGGATGGCGGGTCTGTTGAGTCCGGCACGTCGTGCATCCTGCGCGCTTTCGACTCCGGAGTCCGTGTTCAGCGGTCCGGGCGGCGCGCTTTGAGGTCTCAACCACCTGCGAAGTGATCTCCGGACGCGGATCAAGGGTCTGAAGGAGCGGATCAGGCATCTGGAGAGTCGGATCAGC
>CAMCCU010000400.1 GCA_945872975.1 Pedosphaera parvula Ellin514 | reverse complement strand
TGATGGCATGCACGGCCGACGCCGTGGCAGCGATGTCGCTCGCCTGAATGGGCACGCGCGGAAGGTTCCAACTCCAGTGACCGTCGGCGTGTTGCATCGTGGTGAGCTGGTGGAGCATGCCATCGGTCAACGCGGAGACGGGCTCATGTTCCAGTTCATAATTCATCGCGGTGTAACCAGCCAGAATGCCCGGGTCTGGATGAAAGGTGGCCTGCAGGTTCACCTCGTGAAGAGTGTGCCGGCTCTGGATGTGGCCGGTCAAAAAGGACCGCTTCATGAGCTCGACCTGGTGACGCGTCGCTCCGCGATCGGTCTGGAAATGGCGGGCATGGGCCAGGCTGAGCGCCGCCAGCGGGACCGAATGCTGGTGGCAAGAGACGCAGTCTTGCTTGCTCGCATGACGCAGGAAAGTGGAGACGGAATCCTCGGCTGTCTTCGTCAACGACGGCAGCGACCGCTGCACGGCCTCGGCTGCGGTCTTCGCACTAGCGGAAGCCAACTGCGTGGTCTTGGCTGTCGTCTTCGGGGCGGACACATCTTTGGCACCCGCTTTGAGCAACGCTCGAACGATGGGCGTGTCGCCACGTCGGCGGGCCAGCATCAACGGCGTTTGTGCAACGCCCAGATAGTTGTCCACGTGCTGGCCGCCCTCGGCATTGGCATCCGCGCCGCGCGCGAGCAACAGCTCGACGACCGCAGGCGAGGATTTTTCCGACGAGGCGGCCCAATGCAGCGGCGTGTAGTTGGCGACCAGGTCACGCTGATCGACCTGCGCACCGGCATCCAGCAGCAAGCGGCCAACTCCCGCGTGTCCGCCCCAGGCTGCCTGCCCCAACGCGCCCCCGAGCTCGACCAGGTCGTTGACCTTGGCTCCGCGCTCCAGCAGCAGCTTGAGCAAAGCTTCGTCCCCTTGGAACGCGGCCCACATGAGCGGCGTCCGAAAGCCGCCCCAGAAAAATTCTTTCGTCCCGGGGTCCGGCCTCAAGTTTACGTTGGCGCCCCGGTCGAGCAGCAGGCGGACGGAATCCAAGTCGGCGGCGGCTGCAGCGGACATCAACGCAGTCGCGCCAAAAAGATTCATGCCGTTGGGATCCAGTCCCTGGTCGAGCAGGTATTTGACGGTGCGACTGTTGCCGGCCTGGCGTGCGGCGAGAATCAGCGCGTTGTTGCCCGAATGCGAACGGTCTTTCACATCGGCCCCCTTGGCCACAAGCGACCGAGTCTTGTCCTCGGAAGTCGCGGCGCGCAACAGAGCAGTGGCGCCGGCCTGGTTGGTGGCGTTCACGTTCGCCCCGGCCTTGAGCAGCAGTTCCAGCACGGCAACATCCGCGTTCAACGCGGCGGCCATCAACGGAGTGTCGCCGGACTCGTCGCGCGCCTGAAGGTCCGTGCCGTTTTTCAGCAGCGTCTTCACGGCGGTGTGATCGCCGGCGCGGATGGCTTGGAAGATGGCATTGGGAGAGGGTGGCGTGCCGGCCGCCAGCAGTGGAAGGCAGGCGAGCCATCCGGTGAGGACGAGTCCAATTTTGGTTTTTGTGTTCATGCGGTTCGGTGAGTGAATAAGTTGTCTGGCTGCTCGTGCGCCGCGAGCAGCGCTTCGAGACGTTGGCGCAGGGCAGAGTCGCCTTCGCGTACGGCGTCCAGAAATGCGGGGCGCTTGGCCGCCGGCTTGGCCAGCGCCAAGGCAAACAGTGCTTCGTCGGGTGTTGGATTCATGGTTGCCTGCTCTCCGCTTTCTCCTTCGCCTCCGCCGCCGCGATTTCCTCCCACGACGGCGCGCGCCAGATGAAAACGTCGCCGGCCTGGTTTCCCCAGACGATGGTATTCCCATCCGGGGAGAACATCGCGCCCTTGAAACCGCTGCCCGACGCTCCCAGCGTGAACACCTCTTGCCAACTCTCCGTGTCATACAGTTTCACCGCTTCGTTGCCGTTGCTGGCCACGACCAATCGTTTACCGTCCACGGAAAAGCTCGCCGAATTCACACTGTTCAGTACGCCGCCGAGGGTCGCGACTTGCTGCCAGGTTGCGGTGTTCCAAACCCGCGCGTAGCCCATGTCACTGGCAATGGCGAAGAGCTTGCCATCCGGCGAGAAATTCGCCCCCGTGCTTTCCAAGGCCTCCAAAGGAGCGTTCGTATCGCTTTGCTCCGCGAGGTTTCGG
Organism: Pedosphaera parvula Ellin514; assembly: GCA_945872975.1. GTDB lineage: Bacteria > Verrucomicrobiota > Verrucomicrobiia > Limisphaerales > JADJPG01 > JADJPG01. The sequence continues at coordinate 3,159 of CAMCCU010000400.1, read as the reverse complement.
AGCACCACGTCTCCCCCGTATCCGAGAGCCAAGCAGAAACGTTCGTCCGGCGAAACGTTGATGGCGCCAGAAAACTCTGCGGGCGAACGCCATGACTGAATTTGGAGGCCGGAGGCGAGATCCCATTCGCGATGCAAACGATCGGCCGTGGAGGTGGCCACCAGTTTGTTTCCGCCGGCGAGAAACACTCCAGGCCGCACTTCGCCAGCCGTGTTAGTCCACTGACGTCTGAGGAGACGTCGCGAGATATCCCAAACCTGGAGCACCCCATTGGTGGAGCCGGCGGCAAGAAATCGTGCATCCTGGGAAAACCGGTATTGACGGTCACGAGTTGGAAATGTCTCGCCAATTTCGAACAAGGGAGTCTTCCGCTGAAAATCGCCGCCACTCCATTGCGAAACCTGACCTTCATGATTCAGGGCCACGATTGATCGGCTATCAGGAGTAATGCCCCACGTGACGACTTTATCCGGAATAGCGATGCGTGGTTGGCGTGAGTGCGGGATGGACGTGTCCCAAAAGCAAACCGCCCCGTCTTTGCTGCCGCTCACCAGCATTTTGTGGTCGGGCAACAAGACTGATCGCCAGACTTCCTGACGATGACCGCGCAAGACGGCCACGCCCTGTTGACTTGTGACATCCCAGGTCCGAAGCGTCTGATCGCCACTGCTCGATGCCAATCGTTTGCCGTCCGGCCAAAACACAATTGAACTGACCCACGAACTGTGACCCGTGAGTAGTCCAATTTGTTTGCCGGTTGCGACGTCCCACAATCGGATGTCGGACTCAGCGAATCCAGCGGCCGATGCCAAAGTTCTCCCATCTGCTGAAAAGGCCAGCGCCGCGATGTACTCTTTCGAGGCTGGAGCGGTCCAAAGTTCCTTTCCGTTGTGCAAGTCAACGACGCGGAGCCGTCCTCCGTCCGATCCGTGCGATCCGTACGCGGCAACCCTCAGGTCGGCTGCGGCTGCGAAACAGACCCCTACGTCCACCGCTGATTGTTCTGAAGGGAAACTGGTGAGTTTGGCGCCGTCGGATACCCGCCAGAGGGTAATCAATCCGCCCATGCTGCTTGATCCATCTGCACCGAAGACTGTGGAAGTAACCAGGGTCTGCCCATCCTTCGCGAACGCCAAACCCACGCAGGCATTATCCAAAGGGAATTCCCCGACCATCCGTTGCGTCGCGGTATTCCAAAGCCGCAGGGTATGTCGGCCCTGCGCCGACGGCGAGTACGTGGAACTGACGAACGCCAAGAGCGGTTCCGCAGGAGAAAAGGCGGCGTGAACGTAAGACTCGTTCTTCGCGAGGCGGATCAATTCTCGCCGAGTCCGCAAGTCCCAGAGGGACAGGCCGCCCCGGTGGCGGATGCCGACGGCCAACCACTCACCACCAGGAGAAATGGCCAACGAATTGATCTCGCTGGATTCCTGGCAAAGGGTGAACAGAGCGTCGCTGTGAGTTTGCTGCCAGAGATAACGCCATTCCCAGCCGCGCAAATCCTTTTGACCAGGCTGAGGCCGCTGACGATTGAGCAAATCCAGCGCACGGCCGAGATTGTTCCCGTCGAGCGCCTGCTTGGCGACGTTCATGTCCGAGGCATAAGCGCGCTGCCGGGCGGCGAGTTCCTGGGTCTGCGCTTCTGCGCGGAGCCGCGCTTCGTTGACTTGAGATTCAACGGCTTTTTTCTCGTTGATCTCGGCGTCAAGCCGCGCGGACAACGCCTCGCGTTTGGCACGAGTGGCCTGCACCGACTGCCAAGTGCTGGCGATGATGCCAAGCAACAACGCGGCGGCGATGGCCGTCCCGGCAGCAAATACCAGCTTGTTCCGGCGAAATGCTTTTTGAAATCGATACGCCGCGCTCGGTGGGCGGGCAACGACCGGCTCGTTGTTCAGATGACGCTTGAGGTCGGCGGCGAGTCCGTTGGCCGTGTCGTAGCGGCGCTGGCGGTCCTTCTCCAGGCACTTCATCACGATCCAGTCGAGATCGCCCTTCAGCTGATGCAGCAGCTTCGAGGTGTCGGCGGAGCGGCGCTTGGCCGTGGTCGTGAGCTGATCGGCACCGAGGGTCGCGAGCCGCGTGCTGGGTCGTTGCGGTTCCTTTTCGCGGATCGTCTTGCGCATCGCGTCGATGCCCGAACCCATCAGTTCCTTCGCATCAAACGGCGTGCTGCCGGCCAAGAGTTCGTAGAGCAACACGCCCAGGCTGTAGATGTCGCTGCGCGTATCAATGTCCAGGCCGCTCATCTCCGCCTGCTCCGGCGACATGTAGGCCGGCGTGCCCATGAAGTGATGCAACTGCGTGTACACCGTCGCGTCGGTCAGGCGGCCTTCTGTCGCCTTGGCGATGCCGAAATCAATCACCTTCGGCACCGGCACACCGTCGTGCAGCGTGACGAGGATGTTCGACGGCTTGATGTCGCGATGGATGATGCCCTTCTGGTGCGCGTGCTGGATGGCCTGGCAGACCTTGATGAACAGGTCGAGCCGTTCCTTGGTGCTGAGATTGGCCTGGTCGCAGTAGTCGGTGATGCGGATGCCCCGCACCAGTTCCATCACGAAGAACGGACGACCCACCTCGGTGGTGCCCGCATCCAGCACCTTGGCGATGTTCGGATGATCCATCATCGCCAGGGCCTGCCGCTCGGCCTCGAACCGCGCGATGACCTCGCGCGTGTCCATTCCCATCTTGATGACCTTCAGTGCCACGCGCCGCCGCACCGGCTCGGTCTGCTCCGCGACATAGACGGTGCCGCAGCCACCTTCGCCGAGTTTCTCGCGCAGCTTATAACGCCCGAGCGTCATGCCCACCGTCTCGTCAGGGACGGGTTCGGGCAGGGCGAGTGTGATAGTTTGGACCGATTCGTCGCCGAGCACACCCACGGGCGCCTCGTGCGCGGCGAGCAGGGCTTCGAGGCGCTGGCGGAGGGCAGGGTCGCCGTGGCAGGCACCATCGAGGAACATGGCCTGGGCGGGACCGGTCAATTGATTGGCGGCCTGGAACAGGGCTTCTTCGCGGGGCGGTTCGGGTTTCATATCGAGCTTGGTTCAGTGCTTCTACCGGATCAAGCGCAGTCTGGAGGCAAAAAGTATGGGGGAAAGTTTCGCGCACACCGGGGCCGCTCTCACTTCCTGCCCCACCACCACCAAAGCAGCA
>CAMCCU010000399.1 GCA_945872975.1 Pedosphaera parvula Ellin514 | reverse complement strand
ATTTCCATCGCGGACGCCTCTCGCTGGCGGCGCGCGCGTGGAGTCCGGCGTTGCAACTGGAGCTCGCGAAAGTGAAACCGAAGGACGAAAAGCCCAAGGACGATGCGTCCAAGAAGGACGGCGAGGCGAAGTCTGATGGGGAGAAGAAGCTGCCGGAGAAAGGCAAAGAAGCCGACACTCGCAACGAAGAGGAGCGTTCGTTTCTGACGTGGACCGACGCAAACGCGACGAACTCCTTTGTGCCGTGGAAAGATTTTACGCACCCGGATTTCCCAGGGAAGAAAGTCCAGATCGGCGGTTTCGTTCCGTTTGCGAAGACGCTGCCGCCACAGAAGATCCTGGGTGATCAGCTGGAGAGGCATGGGCGTTTCCTGACCGATCTTGCCGGGAAACTTCCGCGCGTTGGCATTCGCAAGGTCGAGGTCAGGGCGTTGGGTGAGTCTGTCTTCGACGTCACGGTGCATGTGGAGAACGCGGGGTTCCTTCCCACCTCGATGGCTCAGGGCGGAGTCACGCGTGAAGTCCATCCCACCCGCGTAGTTCTCAAGAGCGAGGTGAAGGCGCTCCTCTCAGGAAACAAGACTGTCATGCTGAACTCCATCGAGCCCGGCGGAAGCAAGGAGGCGCGCTGGGTCGTCCTGGCCAAGGGACTCAAGCAGATTGAGATCGAAGTCGTCTCCATGCTGGGCGGACGTTTGCAGCAAACCATCGAGTTGAAGGAGGAAACGAAGTGAACATTCAGCGACCAATGCTTTCCAAACTGAACCGGCTTCAATCGCGATACTGCGGACGTCTTGCGCCTGTTGCCGCCATGCTCTGCCTGTTCGTTGCCACGGCGGGCGCGCAAGTTTCTGATCGCAAGCCCAAGGCTGACGATCCCGCTGAACACGCTTATCCCGCGCTGGGAAGTTCCACGCCGCGCAAGGTGAACGTGGAGTGGAACCGCTTCTACGATCACGCCGGCTTGGGATCGATTCTCGCCCGTATTCACAAGGAGTTTCCAAAGCTCACGAAGCTCTACTCGCTCGGGAAGTCGATTGAAGGCCGCGATCTCTGGTGCCTCGAAGTGACGAGCGAAAAGGGCGAAGCGAAGCGCAAGCCGGGCATGTACATCGACGGCAATATTCACGGCAACGAAGTGCAGGGCGGCGAGGCCGTCGCCTATACCGCGTGGTATCTCTGCCATCAGTATGGCCGCATCGACAAGGTGAACGAGCTTCTCGACCGCGCTGTGTTCTACCTCATCCCCACCATCAATCCTGACGGGCGCGACCACTGGTTTCACGATGCTCAATCCGCACACAGTTCGCGGACCGGCGTCAAGCCGGTGGACAATGATCGCGATGGTTTGGCGGACGAGGATGACGTGGACGACCTGGACGGTGACGGGTCGATCACCACGATGCGGATCAAAGATCCGAACGGACGCTGGAAGCCGCATCCACAGTTCCCCGAGTTCCTGATGGTTGAAGCCGCTGCTGATCAGCCCGGCGAATACACGCTGCTCGGCTCCGAAGGATTGGATAACGACGGCGATGGCGAGGTGAATGAAGACGCCCGTGGCGGCTACGACATGAACCGCAACTGGGCGTGGGACTGGCAGCCAACTTACGTGCAATTTGGCGCGCACGACTATCCGTTCTCTTTGCCGGAAACGCGGGCGCTCTCGGAGTTCATTGATGCGCGTAGAAATATCGCGGCCTTCCAGACCTATCACAACGCGGGGGGAATGATCCTGCGAGCTCCGGGTCGCGAAGGCGGTGTCATGCACGGCAGCGACGAACGCGTGCATCAACTCATCGCCCAACGCGGCGAGAAGATGCTGCCGTTCTATCGATCCATGGTGGTCTGGAAAGATCTCTATACCGTCTGGGGCGGTGAGTTCGACTGGTCTTATGGCGCGCTCGGCATTGTCTCCCTCTCGAACGAGCTTTGGAGCATGCGCAATCTCGACCGAGGCGCGGGTTCGCCATCGTCCGAGGATTCAGCGGCGTTCTTGAAATATGTTCTGCTCAGCGACGGTGTCGTGAAATGGCATTCCTACACACACCCCACCTTCGGCCCGATTGAAATTGGCGGCACCAAGAAGCATTGGAGTCGAGTGCCTCCATCGTTCCTTCTCGAAGAAGAGTGCCACCGCAACATGGCTTTCACGCTCTATCATGCCGACCAGATGCCGCTGCTCCGCATTAGTGAAGTGGTGATGGAGAAGATCGACGACGGGCTGTTCAAGGTTCTTGTCACTGTCGAGAACTCGCGCTTGATTCCGACGCACACGGAACAGGATGTCGCTCACCACATCAACGCGCCGGACCTCGTCACGCTCAAGGGCGACAAGGTGAAAGTCATCTCCGCCGGGCGCATGACGGATCGTTACTTCAAGAAGGTGGAAGCCGTGGAGCGTCGTCCTGAGCGCGTGGAGGTTTCAAATGTTTCGGGCATGGGAACCGCACGCGTGCAATTCGTCGTCAGCGGCAGCGGCCGTTTCACCGTGACGGTGGATTCCGCGAAGGGCGGCTTGCTGGAAGCCAGCCAAACCTTGCCGTGAACCATTCCGCGAGCCGTTGCCTGCTCACTCCGCGCCCGACTTCGGTGCCGGCATCTTGTCGCGGAGTCTGAGATACTCCCACACCGCGCTGATCTGCTTCTCGCCGTCGCCGTCGAGCACGTCGGTCAGCGGACTTTTCCCCTCGTCGAAATAGACCGGCATCTTCGTCTGCGGATCGATGCTCGTCGGCGCACGGAACCAGCGGCGGTAGTAATCCGGCATCAGCCGGTCCGCGCTGTAGGCCAGGTTGATTCCCTCGCTCTCGAAGACTTCCAGCGCCAGCGCCGGGCCGATGCCGTGACACGACACGCACGAGAACCCGCCGTCCTTGCCCGCCAGCTTGCGACCCACCTCAGCGAGCGCGGCGTCCACCGGCGCTTCAGCGGGTGACTTCGGCGCATAGCCATGCCGTTGCGCCATGCCATGAGCGAGATCCTTGGCGCGTGATTTGAAGGCCGGCATCCGCGACTCCACCCACGGTTCGCCCTTTGGATGCGCGTCGTAGCGAACCTTGTGCGGAATCTCGCCGGCGATGAACTTCGCGGCCCACTCGGGCTTCAACTTGCCGCCCAATATCTCGAATGCGGGAACCAAATCGAGCTGCCCATGGCACGCCGTGCAATTCAGCGCGCGCGCCTGGCGCTCCGCGAATTCCGCCGGGACGTGGCGCGAAAGCGACGCGAAGCCTGCCAGAGTGAAGGCGTTCAACGCCGCGCGTTCTTCCGCGCTGAAACGGTAATCCGCCGCCGGCGTCTGCCCGAGGCAATCGCCCGCCGGAGCTTTCTCGCGCTTGGCCACGTGACGGGAATGCAGCGCGTCCACGGGCGGTGCCTTGAGCTGATTCTCCATGCCGAGGCTGTGACAATTCAGGCAGCCCGTGGACTGCACCAGCTTCTTTCCTCGTTCGATCACGGCGGCGTCCGTCGGCGCCGGTTTCATTACAACTTTCGGCGCGGCGGCGAACAGCCAGTCCTCGAGTTCCTTCGCCTCCTTCGCGCTCAAATGGAAGTTCGGCATCCGCGTCCATGCGTAATGTGCTTCCGGCGCGCGCAGGAATTCCGCGAGCTTGCCGACGGGGAATTTCTCCGCGATGCGCTTCTGCGAGAGCTTTGCCGGATCGGGTTCCTTCGCGTCAGGCGGATTGTGGCAGCCGATACAATGCAGCCGTTCGTAGAGCGGTTTGGCGTCGGTGCTTGCCGCTTGTCCTTCGCCGTCGGCGGGTTCGTTCTGCCGGGTCTTGTAGGCGACTTCAGCAAGCTTCACCTCGCCGCCAGTCTTCAACGACGCGAGATAGGCTGCGATCGATTCGGCATCCTCCTTGGCGTTCGCGCCGTGCAAGAGCTTCGGCATCTGTGCGCTGGGGCGCAGCGATTTCGGATCGAGAATCCAGCGCGCCATCCAGTCGTAATTGCGCCGTGCGCCGATGCCTTCCAGCGATGGAGCGTCCATCTTGAGTTCGGGAACTCCCGCGCCGGCGAGCTTCGCGTCCGTGTGACACTGGATGCATCGATGGTTGAGGAACAGCTCGCGCCCGAGCCGCAGTTCCGCCGCCTTCTGCAATCCGGTCGAACCTGCGTGCGTGAAAGCGGTCGACGGAATCGGGCTGGTGAACGGAGGCTTCTCCGTCCACGACAGCCGCACGAATGAGTCACCCTTCTCGGCGGCAGTGAAGCTGGCCCGGAATGCGTTTGGACCTTTGTTCAACTGGATCGGCTTGCTCAACGGCGAGCCTCCACCGGTGCCCGTGGCCTCAAGCACGACTGCGCTATTGATCTCCACCTTGAGCGCGCCGTTCAGGTCGGCTTGGAAGGAAAAGTTGCCACGCAAGTCGGCGTTGATGAATCCTTCCCATGTCGCGGTGAATGCGCCACCAGCCACGAAAGGCGACGCTGGTTTGGCGGCCTCAACGTGGAGCGAGACATTCTGCGCCACGGACATTTCCCTCTCACCGCCAGCAGCAACGGTGATCGCCAGCCCGACTGCCGGCTTGGCGTCCGCCGCGCTTCCGTTCAACGCCACGAGACTCACCAGGCACACGCCGAACGTCAGGAATGGACGGGCATCGCGAAAGAATCTACTCATCATAAATAAATGGGGGCGGTGGATCCGCCCCCCCGCGCCATTAGTAGTGAATGCTCCAGCTCAGTTCAAGGGATCGCGTGGACGGTGTGCATCACTTCCTGCGCGATGGCGGTGCCGTCCGCGGCCTTGAGATTGAACTTGATGGTCTGCTGCATCACCGGTTTGAAGTCCGCGATCTCGACCGTCAGCGTCCTGCCGTCGGGCGAGAGCTTGGTGCCCGTGATGTTCAGATTGTCGCGCCCGCGTTTCGTCGCATCTTCGACAGAAAATTCCGGCGATCCATAGTTGGCGGTGCGCGCATAGTTCCAGCGTTTGCCGCTGACATTTTGCGCATCCGTCGCGGTGGCGCGATCCAGCGACTGGGTGAAGGTGAGCTCGACGCCGCCCTTGATCACCTTCAATCCGCGCACTGAGTAAACCGTCTTGCCGGTGAAGCGCACCCGGTCGAAGCCGGTGATCTTCGCCGCGTTGCTCTGCCATTCGCTCAAACCGCAGACGTAGAGCTGGCCGTCCTGCTTGTGGAATTTAGCGCGCATCGCGGACGAGGTGAATTTCAGCGGGAACTTCACCACGCCACCTTGCATCCGCCCGCCACCGATGGATTCCTTCAGCACGAGGAACAAGCTCGATTGACCATAGGATTCGTGGAGCAGTTCGCCTTTGTATGGCCCCCACTTGTCGCTCGTCACCCAGATCTGTCC
>CAMCCU010000398.1 GCA_945872975.1 Pedosphaera parvula Ellin514 | reverse complement strand
GTTCACTTCACGCCGGCCATCGAGCTCGGGACCGTGGCCGTGATGCTCGTTTCCGCCGTCATCTCGGTCGGCGGCATCTGGCTCGGCTGGAACTTTTACTCGAAGCGCGGACCCAAGACCGCCGACGAACTCGACCCGCTCGAAACACTCCAGCCCGACGTCTTCGCCACGCTGCGCGGGAAGTTCTTTATCGACGAGCTCTACGAGATGTCCGTCATCGCCTGGAACGCCGCCTGCGCCCGTGGCTCGCGCTGGCTGGATGACGTCGTGTGGGACGGTGCGGTGCGCCTCGTCTCGCTTGTGACGGTGATCTTCTCCTGGGCGAACCGGCTCATTGACGAGTTCGTGGTCAACCTCGGCTTCGACAAAGGCTGCGACGGCTTCCGCAGCGGAGCGCAGCTTCTCTCGTTCTGGCAGAACGGCCAGGTGCAACGCTACCTGCGGGTCATTGCGCTGGGCCTGACGATTGGCGCGCTCTTCTTCATCTGGGGGTGCAAATGAATTATCTGTTGACCCTGCTCATTCTGACGCCGCTGGTTGGCGCTGCGATCATTGCCGGGCTCGACCCGAAACAGCGCTCGCTCGCGCGAGGTCTGGGCTTGTTCTTCAACGCGCTCGCGCTCGGGTTGGTAGCGCTGCTGTGGTCGAACTTCAACGCCGCTTCCGGCGAGCTTCAGTTCGTCGAACGCTACGAATGGATTCCATCCGTTGGCGTTCAATACTTCCTCGGCATCGACGGCATGAGCTTGCTGATGGTGCTGCTCACGGCGCTCATTGTTCCGTTCGGCTTGCTGGCGTCGTGGCGCGTCGAGGACAACACGCGCGCGTTCGTCTCGCTGCTGCTCTTCCTGCAGGCCGGGCTGTTCGGTGCGTTCACGGCGCTGAACTTTATCCATTGGTTTGCGTTCTACGAACTCACGCTTGTCCCGGCGTATTTCCTCATCAAGCTTTGGGGCGGCCCGCAACGGTCGGCGGCGGCGAATCAGTTCTTCATCTACACGATGGTTGGCAGCGTGGCGCTGCTGCTCTCCATGCTCGCCGTGTATCTCGTCACCGGCAGCTTCGACCTCATCAAGCTGGCGGAGAAGGGGCGCAGCGGCGAACTCGCGTCGCTCTTCAACGTCCGCATCGCGGGCTGGTATGGCCTCTCGCCGCGCGCGCTGTCGCTGGTGATTTTCTTCGGCGCGTTCCTCGGCTTCGCGGTGAAGGTGCCGGTCTGGCCGTTCCATACCTGGCTGCCCGCGACCTACGCCGAAGCGCCCACCGGCGTCTCGATGGTGCTGACCGGCGTGATGTCGAAGATGGGCGTCTATGGTTTCCTGCGCATCCTGCTGCCGATCTTCCCGAACGAGATGCAGATCATGCTTACGCCGCTGCTCTGGCTGGCGGTGGCGACCATCGTCTTCAGCGCGTGGGCGGCGATGATGCAGCGCGACCTCAAGCGCATCGTGGCCTATTCCTCCATCAACCATCTCGGCTACTGCCTGCTCGGCATCTTCGCCGTCGCGAGCTTCACCGGCAGCGATCCGAAGTGGACGACGGAGAAGGCGGCCGCGCTGAACGGCGTGCTGCTGCAGATGTTCAACCACGGCATCACCGCTGCCGCGTTGTTCTACTTCGTCGGCCTCATCGAGCAACGTGCGGGTCGGCGCGGGCTGGATGACTTCGGCGGCCTGCGCAAGGTCGCGCCGGTCTTCTGCGGCCTGATGGGTATCGCGATGTTCGCGTCGCTTGGTTTGCCGGGGCTGAATGGATTTATCGGCGAGTTCCTGATCTTCAAGGGCGTGTTCCCGCTGGCGAAATGGGCGGCGGCATTCTCGGCGATTGGGCTGCTCGTCACCGCGCTGTTCCTGCTCACGATTCTGCAACGCGTCTGGAGCGGGCCGCTGGCAGAGCAGGGGAAAGTCTTCCCGGATCTGACCGTGAAGGAACGCCTCATCGTGCTGCCGGCCATCGTGCTGATGTTCGTGCTCGGCATCTGGCCGCAGCTGCTGTTGAAGGTGATCAACCCGACGGTCGTGCGCGTGGTGGATTCGATGAAGCTGTAGAGATCGCGATGCTGGTAGAGGCAGGCGCGCTGCGCCTGACCAGCGCGGCAGGCCCTGCCATCTTTACTTCACCACCATGCTGGTGAACGGAGCGACGTAAGCCTGGAGGTAAACGAGCACACCCACGAGCGTCGCAAGGGCGATGCTGTGGAAGAAAACGTAGCGGAGAATCGTTCCTTCATGGCCATACCAGTTCGTCGCGGTGCTGGCGACGACGATGCTTTGCGCATCCACCATCTTGCCCATCACACCGCCCGAGCTGTTCGCCGCCGCCATGAGCACGGGGCTGATGCCGGTTTGTTCGGCGGTGATTTTTTGCAGGCTGCCGAAGAGGACGTTGCTCGCTGTGTCGCTGCCGGTCAACGCGACGCCCAGCCAGCCGAGCAGCGTGCCAAAGAACGGGTAGAGCGAACCGGTCTTGGCCAGCGCGAGGCCAAGCGTGGCGTCGGTGCCGGAGTATTTCGTGACGTAACCGAGCCCGAGCATGGCAGCGATGGTGATGAGGGAGTAACGGAGGCGGTGGATGGTTTGTCCGTAGATTCGGATGAGCTCACCCGGAGAAAAACCCATGATGAAGCCAGCGAGCATGGCGGCGGCGAGAATCCCGGTGCCGGTGGCGGAAAGCCAGTTGAGTCTGAACACCGCTTCCTCGGGCTTGGTTGGTTTTTCGAGCGTGGCCTTTGGCACCACGGGATAATCGCGCACGATGACGTTGTGCAGCCCGGCGATGTGAAACGCCGGAGCAGAGAGTTTATCGACGGCCTTCTTGAAGGCCGGAATGCCCCAGAGGAAGACGAGGAGGCTGAGAAGAATCCACGGCATCCAGGCGCGGCGGAGGAGCTGGCCGGAGGGCGGTCCTGCCGGCGAGAGACCGTCAGCCCGCTGGGGCTGCGGAGCATCCATGTCGGCTGGCTTCCAAGCATCCTTTGGTTTCCAGAACTTCAACAGCACCACCATGGCTCCGATCGAAGTGAGGGAGGCGATGATATCGACGAGCCAGGGGCCGTGAAAATTGGAAACGAGAAATTGAGGGACGGCGAACGAGACGCCGGCGGTCAGCGCGGCGGGCCAGACGCCGAGCATTCCCCTGAAGCCAGCCTGCGCCCACACCACCCAGAACGGGACGATGAGGGAGAAGAACGGGAGCTGGCGTCCGACCATTTGCGAGAGGGTGAACTCATCGATGCCGGTGACTTTGCTGAGCGCGATGATCGGCGTGCCCAGCGAACCGAAGGCGACGGGCGCGGTGTTCGCGATGAGCGAAAGGCCCGAGGCGGCGAGCGGTTTGAAGCCGAGCTGGATCAGGATCGCCGCCGTGATGGCGACCGGCGTGCCGAAGCCGGCGCAGCCTTCGAAGAACGCTCCGAAGGAAAACGCGATGAGGATGACCTGCACGCGCGGATCAGGCGCAATGCCGGCGAGGCTGCCGCGCAGCACGGCGAAGAGACCTTTCTCGACCGTGAGCTGGTAGAGGAAGATCAGGTTCAGGATGATCCAGCCAATGGGAAACAGTCCGTAGCCTGCGCCGAAGAGCGTGGTTGCCGCCGCCGTTTTCACCGGCATGTGATACACCACGATGGCGACAGCGAGCGCGAGTGCGAGTCCGAGCAGCGCCGCAAAATGAATGCGGATGTGCAGCCAGGCGATGGCTCCGAGCAACACGATGATGGGGATCGCGGCGACGAGGGTGGAGAGCAGGGCGTGGCCGAGCGGGTCGTAGTTCTGCGTCCAGGTCATGATGGATGCGGAGAGGAAAACGGGAATCGAGGTGGGATGTCGAGGAAATGCTGGGGGAGGGAGCGTAAAACGTGAAGTGTGAAACCTGTCTGGCGACGTTTGAGAGTTGTTGAACTGGGGGGCGTAATCCTTTACCAACTCGCGGAACATTATTGCTATGCGACACGCTCCCATTGACCCGCAACTGTTCATCACCAATCGCGCGAATCTCGCCAGCCAGCTCCTGCCGAACTCGCTGGCGGTCGTGAATGCCAACGACATCCTGCCCACCAACGCCGACGGCTCGCTGCGGCTGCGGCAAAGCTCGGACCTGTTCTACCTCACGGGCGTGGACCAGGAAGAAACCATCCTGCTGCTTTACCCGGACGCGCATGATGGGAAGTTCCGCGAAATTCTTTTCGTCCGCGAGCCGAGCGAGCTGCTCGCCATCTGGGAGGGGCACAAGCTCACCAAGGAAGAGGCGCGCAAGACGAGCGGCATTCAGCGCGTGGAATGGCTGACGGAGTTCCGCCAGATTTTCCACCGGCTGATCTGCGAGAGCGAGCATGTGTATCTGAACTCGAACGAGCACAAGCGCGCGGTGATCGAGGTGGAGACGCGGGAGGCGCGCTTCGTGGCGGAGACGATGCAGCGTTATCCGCTCCATGATTTCCAGCGGCTGGCGCGGGTGATGCACCGGTTGCGGGCGGTGAAGAGTGAACGGGAGGTGGAGTTGCTGCGGGTGGCGTGCGCGATCACGAAGGCCGGCTTCGAGCGCGTGGCGCGTTTCGTGAAGCCGGGGGTGAACGAATTGGAGCTGGAGGCGGAGTTCGCGCACGAGTTCATCCGGCGCGGCGGCGGCTTCGCTTACAACCCGATTATCGCCACCGGCAAGAACGCTTGTGTGCTGCATTACATCGAGAACGATCAGCCGTGTCGCAAAGGCGAGATGCTGCTCCTCGATGTCGCCGCCAACTACGCGAACTACAACGCGGATCTGACGCGGACCATTCCGGTGAGCGGACGTTTCACGCGGCGGCAGCGTCAGGTCTATAATGCCGTGCTGCGCGTGCTGCGCGCCGTGAGCGCGGCGGCGACACCGGGCAAGTTGACGAAGGACTGGCAGAAGGAGGCGGAGTCATTCATCGAGAAGGAGCTCGTGGATCTCGGGCTGATCAAGATGTCGGACATTCGCAAACAGGATCCTGACAAGCCGGCGTTCAAGAAGTATTTCATGCACGGCGTGGGTCATCCGCTCGGCCTCGATGTCCATGATGTCGGGCTGACAGTGGAGCCGTTCCGTCCGGGCTGGTTTCTCACGGTGGAGCCGGCAATTTATATTCCGGAGGAAGGTTTCGCGGTGCGGCTGGAGAACGACATCCTGGTGCAGGAAGGCGGCAACGTGGATTTGATGGCGGACATCCCGATCGAAGCGGGCGCGATCGAGGACTTGATGAATAGCTGAACGACCGACGGCGCTGTGGCGGCAGGCGATCGGGCAGCGGGAGGCAAGATTCTCCCGCGCCCGGTCGCGCTACAGATTTCAGGGCTCTTCCACGACGCGATAGAAGCGGATCCGTTCGCGGCG
>CAMCCU010000397.1 GCA_945872975.1 Pedosphaera parvula Ellin514 | reverse complement strand
TATCCATTTCAGTCGCATCATAAAATTCGTCAGATTGATTATTGCGACCTTAGACGCTTCTCCCGTCCGGCCAACAGAAAATTTTCCGCCGCCCTCGTGCAAGGCAGTGCGCAGACTTGCAAGTCCCCCTCGGTCTGCCACTCTCGTTTCACCATGACTCCTCGACTGGCACGCGCACCATTGCCGGCGATTCTCCGCGTCGCCGGTCTGCTCGTCATCTCCGCGGTCGCACCATCGCCGCTCCACGCCACGCCGGCCAACAAGTCGGCACTCGAAAAACACTACGACCGGTTCCTGACCAAGGAACTCAACCGCTGTATCACCTGCCATCTTCCCAGCGATAGGAAGTCCCCGGAGACGCTCACGGAATTTCCACACAATCCCTTCGGCGATCGACTTCGCGCCGCACGAGAACAGCTCCTGACCTCCGGCGCTAAAGCCACGCTTCCTGAACGATTGAAGCTCGTTGCCCACGAAGATTCTGATGGCGACGGGACGGACAATCAGTCCGAGATTCTGCTCGGCCGCAATCCCGGTGACGCGAAGGACTCGCCTTCCGCTGACCAGCTCGCGGGCCTGGCACTGCGCCAAGCAGACTTCGTAAAGTTTCAGGCGACGTATCGTTGGGAACCCTTCGAGCGCGTTCGCCGGCCAGAAATTCCCGCCGTGAAAAACCGCCGCTGGGCGCGCAATCCCATCGACGCCTTCATCGCAGCGGAACACGAAACTCGGCAGCTCACGCCGCGTCCGCAGGCGCCACGCGAAATTCTCCTGCGCCGCGTCTATATCGATCTCATCGGCCTTTCACCGACGCCAGACGAGCAACGCGCCTTTCTTGCCGACCGTTCGCCCGATGCCTACGAGAAAGTGGTCGAGCGCCTGCTGAATGATCCGCGGCACGGCGAGCGTTGGGGACGCCATTGGATGGATGTCTGGCGCTACAGCGACTGGGCTGGCTGGACGGACGGCGGACAGGTCCGTGATAGCAAGCCGCACATCTGGCGCTGGCGCGATTGGATCGTGGAATCTCTCAATCGCGACAAGCCCTACGACCGGATGATCACGGAGATGCTGGCTGCCGATGAGCTGGCGCCGGAAGACACCGACGCCTTGCGCGCGACCGGATTTCTCGTGCGGAACTACAAAATGCTCAGCCGCGAACAGTGGCTTGAAGATACCGTCAAACACACGTCGCAAGCGTTCCTCGGCGTCACGGTCGGTTGCGCGAAGTGCCATAACCACATGACGGACCCGATCTCGCAGAAGGAATATTATCAGGTCCGCGCCATCTTCGAGCCGCATCAAGTCCGCACCGACAAAGTCCCCGGCCAGACGAACACGGTGCTCGATGGCCTCGCGCGCGCCTTCGATGTGGGCACCAATCCGCCGACGTGGTTCTTCCATCGCGGAGACGAGCGCCATCCCGATACGAATCACATCATCGCGCCCGGCGTGCCCGCCGCATTCGGAGGCAGGCTTAAGATTTCTGAGGTCGCCTTACCTCGCTCCGCATCCGCTCCTGACCAACGCGACTTCGTGATTCGCGATACGATTGCCGCCAGCGAAAAAGCTCTCGCGGACGCGCGCGCCAACCTCCTGAAGCTCCAGACCAATTCGACCAGCAAGCCGGAACAGCGGATCGAACAGGAATTCGTCGTTCGCGCCGGCGAAGCACGACACAAATCCTTGCTCGCTGTCATTCGCGCTGAACAAGCCGATCTCAGCACGGGAAAGGACTCACAAGCTTGGAAGCTCGCCGCCACCGAGGCGAAGCAAGCGCAACGTCAACTCGCGCTGATCGAAGTTCAGCTCAAACTCCACTCAGCGAAGTCAGCCGAACTGCTGGCCAAAGCCAAAGCGGACGAGGCAACCACCAAGACCAATGGAGTTGAGAAGGCGACCAAGGAACTCGACGCAGCCCGGAAGAAAACCACTGACACCGAACAGGCACTGGCGAGCGCAGACACCGAACTTCAAGCCGCGCCCGCCACTGATTTCACACCTCGCCCACAGGAGACCTTCCCGGCATCCAGCACCGGCCGGCGACTCGCCTTCGCGCACTGGGTCGCGAACGCTGACAATCCGCTGACCGCGCGCGTGGCGATGAATCACATGTGGCTCCGGCATTTTGGACGCGGGATTGTGCCAACCACGGCGGACTTCGGTCGCAACGGCCGGCCACCATCGCACCCGAAGCTGCTCGACTGGCTTGCGTCGGAGTTTGCCGCCCAAGGCTGGAGCATGAAAGCCATGCACCGCCTCATGGTCAGCAGCAGCACCTATCGCCAGGCTTCGACGCCGGACGACGCCAGCGCATCCACCGATCCCGACAACGTATATCTCTGGCGCATGAACTCGCGCCGCATCGAAGCCGAAGCGGTGCGCGACAATCTGCTCTACGTCAGCGGCGATTTGGATACCGCCATGGGCGGGCCGGACATCGATCACAAGCAGGGGCTCACCTCCAAGCGCCGGAGCATTTACTTGCGCCTCGCCGCCGAGAAGGAAGTGGAGTTCTTGAAAATCTTCGACGGGCCGAGCGTCACCGAATGCTACGAGCGCAAGCCGAGCGTCGTTCCACAGCAAGCCCTCGCCCTCGCGAACAGCGAACTGGCTCTGGCTCGCGCGAAGGCGTTGGCGAAGTCGCTCTCTGCACGCGCGAGCGGGGACGATGAGCAGTTTATCTCACTAGCCTACCGCCAAGTCCTCGCCCGCCGGCCGACCCTGGACGAATCACGGCTCTGCTTGAAATTCCTCGGAACCAAGTCAGCCGATAAGCCTGAAGCCACACCGGTGCTGAACAAGCCAGTCAACGCCGCCCAATCGACATCAGCCCAGCGCAGCCGCGAGAATCTCATCCTCGTCCTTCTCAATCACAATGAGTTTGTGACGGTCCGCTGAGAATTTCTCCGCGACCGAGAAACCCGGACACGTCCGCCCCAGAAAAAGAAAACAGCCCGCATCTTGCGACGCGGGCTGTTGTGAAATGACTGCGGTTCCCGTCCGTTACACGGCGACCGTCTTGCCGGGAATCGCGAACGGATAGATGCCGTTCTCGTCCGGGAGGACTTTCGGCTTCGCATCCCAGGTAAACTCAGACGGAATCAGGTCGAGCTTCGAGTTCAGCGCTTCTTCCCAGGTGATTTCCTTGCCGGAATTCGTACACATGCGACCAAGGATCGCCGTCAGGGAACTCAATGCTCCATACTCAGCTTCATTGTACGGCTTGTCGTTCCGGATCGCGTCGAACAAGTCATCGTGCTCCTGCTGATACGGGTCCTTGCCGCCGCCACGATACTTCCAGGCATTCGCGCCGGTGATCGTGTAGCCGCCCACATTGCTGCTGCCCTTCGTGCCGTGAACGTGCTCCGAGACGCTGTTCCAGCAGCCGGGAATCTGGCGGCATTCGCTGAAGACCCGGACGCCATTCGCGTATTCGTACTGCACCGCGTGATGGTCGAAAATTTCGCCGCTGTCCAAGCCCTTCTGGTAAGCGCGACCGCCCATGCCCAAGGCACGCACCGGGTAGCCGTTAAGCACCCAGTTCGCGACGTCGAGGTTGTGGATGTGCTGCTCGACGATGTGATCGCCGCACAGCCAGTTGAACATGTACCAATTACGGAGCTGGTATTCCATCTCTGTCGGCGGACGGCCCAGAGCCTTCTCCAAATCCGCGCGGCGAGCTTTCGGTCCCACCGGGCCGCCATTCCAGTAAACGCGCATGGCGAGGATTTCACCGGCTTCCCCACCTTGCAGACGCTTCACCGTTTCGATGTAGCCGTTCTGGTGACGACGCTGAAGACCGACGCCGACTTTCAAATTGCGCTTCTTGGCTTCCGCTGCAGCGGCCAGCACTCGACGAACACCGGGACCATCCACCGCCACCGGCTTTTCCATGAACACGTGCTTGCCCTGGCGGACGGCTTCTTCGAAGTGAATCGGGCGGAATCCGGGCGGCGTCGCGATCACGACGACGTCCGCAAGCTCAATGGCCTTTTTGTAGGCATCCAGGCCGACGAACTTGGTATCCTCGGTCACCGCGAGACGTTCCGGGCGATCCTTGAACTCGCTCTGAATCTGCTTCAGGCCGCCTTCGAGGCTGTTCTTAAACGCATCCGCCACCGCGACGAGCTTCACATCGCCGTTCGTGCGCAACGCCTGCGCGGCGGCACCGCGACCACGACCACCGGCGCCAATCAGCGCGATGCGAATCGTGTCGCCGGGCGAAGCGCCGAGGGCGAAGCGCTCAATGGGCAGAGCGCCCAACAGGGCGCCGCCGGCCATGGCGGTAGAAGCGTTCTTCAGAAAACTCCGGCGCGTGAGAGCCGGCTCAGTGAGGGGTGGCTTGGGTTCGTTCATTTGTTAGTGAGTTAAAGTTGAGTTCGTTCGACGCCCACGACTGCTCGCTATTCACGCGAGACGATCTTGGGCGGGACGAAGCGCAGACTAGACAACTCGAACTTCGATTGTCCACGCTTTTGACAGCAACGTTGCGCGAACGCGTCGAAGGCATTTACTTCGTCGTCGCGAGGAACTCGATGATGTCGCGCAGCTCGCGCTTGCTGAGGAAAGTCACCATCTCTTCGGGCATCGCGCTGAGACCGCGTTGACGCGCCTGAACGTCCGCTTTCTTCAATGTCATGATTCCATCCTCCGGAGAATTCAGCACGAGCTCCGTGTCCGTCTCTGACTTTACCAGGCCCGCAAACTCCGCACCGCCCTTCATCGTCAGCAACACGCTCTCGAATCCGGTGGCGATCTGTTTGTTCGGCTGCACGATGGACTCCAGCAAATACTCGCGGCCCTTCCTTTCGCCCAAGCCCGTGAGGTCCGGACCCACGTCGCCGCCCTCGCCGTTAATCTTGTGGCAGCGGAAGCAGGCGATCTGCTGGTTCTCAATGAAGATGGATTTGCCTGCCGCCGCGTCGCCGCCGAACAACGCTGGTCGATACGCGGCCAAAGCGTCGTCCTTCGCGAAACGCGCGCTCCACTCCGCCAGCTTCGTCGTGAGCGCAGCGCGCTTTCCAGCAGCTTCGATCACGTCCAGTTGCAATTCCTTCGGCAACGTTCCCGCCAGCAGCGAGTCGAACTGCCTGGCAACGGCAGCGTCAGCCGCTTGCCCCGCCAACGCAGCTAGAGCCGACAACGCGTTTCGTTTCTCAGCGAGACTGCCCGATTCGAGCAAGCCGGCCAAGCGACCCACGTTCCCTGCCCCGCCTTGCAGACGCGTCGCTTCCATACGCAGCGCCTCCGACGAATCGGCCAGCGCAGTTTTCAAAGCATCGCCAAGACGAGCGTCCTTTCGTTTCGCCAAAGACTTCAAAGCCTCCACGCGAAGTTCAGCCGGCTGCGTGG
>CAMCCU010000396.1 GCA_945872975.1 Pedosphaera parvula Ellin514 | reverse complement strand
CTGAATGATTACACGTTGCTTCTCGATGTCCTCTATCCCGCGTCCTCGTCCGGACGTGTTCGGCCCATCGCACAGACTGATGATGGCCAAATTACTCCCGCGGCTGATCTGGTGATTGACGCCTCGAATGGCATCGGCACCGCCGAGGGCCCATTCTTCGGCGCGATCGTGCCGAACACCTGGCACCGCATCGGCTTCGTCGTCCACGGCAGCGCCCGGCAGATTCGGATGTACATCGACGGGCTGGAGGTCGGCTCACGTTCCATACCGGATGCCTTTGACAGCCGGTTCGCGCTCAATCCGGGAGCGACCGCTCAGATTCTGAACAACAACGACACGAACGCCGCGCCGGGCTACGTCAACAGCATCCAGTTGCGCGACGTCGCTCTCTCCTCCGGCCAGATTCAGGCTCTCGGCGCGGCCAGCGTGGAAGGCATCCCTGAGGTCATTCCGGCGGTCCCCTCCTTTGTCCAAAGCCGCTCGCCCGCCATCGGTGCCGTGGGTGTCGGACCGAAACCGAATCTCAACGCCGTCGTGGATCAGGGCGACACCACGATCAATTCCAGCACGATCAAACTCTACTTCGACGGAACGCTCCAGCCGGCCACCGTCAGCGGGCTCACGGCCAATCGCTACACGGTGAATCACAACTACGGGACCATCCTGGAGCCGCTCTCCGTGCACGCCGTCTCGCTGGTTTATCAAGACAGCGTGGCTGGTTCCAAGACCAACACGTGGACGTTTCAAGTCGCCAATTACCAGAGCGTCACCCTGCCTGCGCCCATCGTCTTGGAAGACTTCGATTCCATCGCCGAGGGTTCGCTGCCTGCGGGCTGGAGTGTGACCAATGCCACCACGGTCGGCGTGCCCGGTCTGGACCTCGGCAATCCAAACTCCGACAGCTACCTGGATTTCGTCGTGATTAGCAGCAACCGGATGACGACCATCTTCGGCGGCGCAGGCAACAGCGCACGCCGTGGCGTCATCCTTCCCATCACGGTCAATGGACAACTCCTCGACGGGCTCGCGCATGGGAACCTGCTCTACGCTGAATCCGACGTGCGCGGTGGCAATCAGGTTCAGGCCGCCTTCTCGCCGGACTACAACATGACTGGACGGAGCAACATCTTCGTCGCCTGGTATAGCACCTACGAGCAAAACCAGGACAGCCTCGGCGCCGTGGAATACTCGACCGATGCCGGAGTCACCTGGGATCCGGTCATCTACATGCTGGATGACGAGAACGGCGTGGCGGACGTGCTGCGGTTTCCGGACGGCTCCATTGATGGCTTCAGCACGATGAATCGTGTCCAGGCCAACCAGGCGTATGGGACGAACTTTGGCGCTTACATCGGTGTGACTTCCGATCGCTGGGCGTCGCTCAGCAATTTCATCAGCCCCCGCATTAACGACGACTCGTTTGAATCCAAGCGCGTCGAAATCGTGCGCCTGCCCAAGGCCGACAATAGTGCTGCTGTCCGCTTCCGTATCCTCCAGACGGGCACGGCCAGTTGGTACTTCGGCGTCGATAACTTCGGCCTCTACAGCATCAACACCCCGGTCATCAGCAAGCAGCCGGTTGCCCTGATCGTGGACGCGGGCACGCCGGCCACCTTCAGTGTCGTGGCCTCCGGCGCCGGCACGTTGAACTACCAGTGGCGTCGCAACGGCAACAACATCGCTGGCGCCAACAGCGCCAGCTTCACCATCCCGAGCACCACGGCAGGCGACGCCGGCCTCTACAGCGTCGTCGTCAGCAATGCCGACGGTCCGACGACCAGCAGCCCCGCCCAACTCACCGTCATTACCGCGCCGCAACTTCTCTCCAACCCGATCTCCCAAGTGGTCGATGTGGGCGGCAGTGTTTCGCTCAGCGTCACCGCTCGTGGCGGTCAACCTCTCGCCTACCTCTGGCACTTCAACGGCACCCTCCAATCCGCCGGGACCAGCCGCAGCAACGTTTTGAACAACCTGCAGACCGCCAACAGCGGTTCCTACTTCGTCATCGTCAGCAACTCCTTCGGCATGGCGACCAGCGCGGTCGCTCGCGTCGTGGTGGTTTCCGATGCGCCGGGCAGCGGCAACATCACCCAGGGTCTCGTCGCGCATCTGCGCTTCGACGGTGACAACACGGATTCCTCGGGACGCAACAACCACGGCACCGCCGTCGGCGCTCCGGCCATTGCTGCTGGTAAGATCGGTTCCGGCGCGTTGGAATTCACTTCTGCCCAGGATGGCTCCAGCTTCAACTACGTCACGCTCGGCAAGCCTGCGGACTTGAACTTCGGCGACACGAACGACTTCTCCGTTTCCTTCTGGGCGAAGCTGCTCCCCGGCACCTGGAAGGGTGACCCTGCGTTCATCGGTAACAAGAACTGGAACGGCGGCGGGAATGTCGGCTGGGTTGCCGCTGCCAACGGTGGTGGCGAGTTCCAGTGGAATTATCGCGAACCCGCTCCCAACGAGCGGCGCGACTTCGACGGCGCAAGCGGCACCTTCGGCAATAACAACTGGCACCACATCGCCATGGTGTTCGTGCGCGGCGGGTTTGCCTACACCTACATCGACGGCGTCCAAGTCGGTGCGCAATCGATGCAATCCGGATTGAACCCGCCGACGAGCATCGACACGAGCGGTCTCGCCACGCCGTTGGACATGAACATCGGCCAGGACGGTGTCGGCTCCTACACGGATGGCGGTAGCGTCGGTATTACCAACGCATTGATCGACGACGTCGGCATCTGGCGTCGCGCACTCACGCCAGGTGAAGCTGTGGGCATTTACCTGCGCGGCCTTACGAACAGCGACCTCACCACCGCCAGCGCCGGACTCTCCGTGCCTCCCAGCATCTCCGCGCAACCCGTCAGCCTCACGACCAGCGCCGGTGGCAGCGCGAGCTTTACCATTGGGGCAGGGGGCACCGCACCGCTCACCTATCAGTGGCTCAAGAACGGCGCGAACATCGGTGGCGCGAACGCCGCCAGCCTCACCTTGAGCGGCGTGACGGTCGGCGACGAAGCCGACTACTCCGTGCGCATCAGCAACTCCGCTGGCTCCGTCACCAGTGCCACCGCCCGCCTGCGAGTGTTCAACGGAACCCTCAATCAGGACCTGGTTGCCTACCTCAAGTTCAACGGCGATTACCGCGACTTCTCCGGTCGTGGCAACCACGCCGCTCCGCGTGGCACACCCACCTTCGAGGCCGGCCAGATTGGCCAGGCGTTGCGCGTCACCAGTTCGTCGGACCTGACCACGGCCAACTTCGCCACGCTCGGCTATCCCGGCGACCTCCAGTTCGGTGAAGGCGACTTCTCCGTGATGTTCTGGGTGAACATCATCAGCCACGGCTCGGATCCGGTCTTCATCTCCAACAAGGACTGGGACAGCGCCAGCAACATTGGCTGGGTCGTGGCCGATCAAGGTTCGCCCAACAACCTTCGTGTCAACGCCACCGGCACGCCGCGCGGCAGCGGCAATCGCATGAACGCCACGCTCGCCGGCCCGAGCTTCGTCGGTGGATGGCATCACGTTGTCAGCACATTCTGGCGCGGCCAGAACACCGCGACCTACGTGGACGGCGCGCTGGTCAACACCACTCCGCTCACCATCGCTGGCTCCGTGGACACGCTCACCAACGGCGCTCCGGCGACGTTCGCCGTGAACATCGGTCAGGACGGCGGCGGTCGTTACGAAGGCGCGCCGCTCGACGCCTTGATGGATGATGTGCTCCTCTATCGCCGCGTGGTGACGCCGCAGGAAGTCTCTTCTCTCTACGCCGCCGGCGCGGCTGGACAGGATCTCATCCTGCATATCCTCACCGTGACGACCAGCGGCACCGACGCCACCCTTACCTGGAGCGGCGGCACGGCTCCCTACAAGGTCGAACGCAAGACCTCGCTCAATGACGCCACGTGGGTTGAAGTGGGCACCACTTCCGACACCACGGCGACCGTGCCTACCGGCGGCGGCACCGCCTTCTTCCGCGTCCGCTCGAACTGAAGCTTGCTCGGAATAGATCCATGATTCAAACGACGGCGGGTTTTGGCAGCAGCCGAAAAGGTTGCGCTGAAACCCGCCTCGTCCTTTCCACCAACCATGCAGAAGAAGCCTCACGCCAAGATCGCAAAGGCCGCGAAGTGAGAACCGGAGGATCGCATTCTGTCCTTCGCCACACGGTTCATCGTCTGGCGACTTCCCTTCCGGGAATGTCTTTCCATCTCCTTTGCGTCCGTGGCGGACTTGGCGTGAGGCACTCTGTTTTTAACTGCATCGCTCCGCACGAGCGGTAATCGCGTTGCCAGCCTTTATGAAAATCACAATGGCCCGAACCACCTCGACGCTTGTTGCAATGGCGTTCGTTTTACTCTTTGAACTCATCCCGCTCCACGCGGCCCCGGGCTTGCCGGGAGTCGAGCACGTCGTCGTCATCGGCGTGGACGGCCTTGGGGCGGAAGGTTTGCGCCGGGTCAATCCACCGCACCTCGCGCGACTCAGGAAGAGCGGCGCATCCACCCTCACTGCCCGCGCCGTCATGCCCACCTCCAGCAGTCCCAACTGGGCTTCCATGATCATGGGCGCTGGACCTGATCTGCACGGCGTCACCTCCAACGACTGGCAGCCGTGGAAGTTCGATCGCGCTCCCACCGCCGTCGGATCGGGCGGCATCTTCCCCACGATTTTCGGCACGCTCCGCGAGCAACGCCCGGAGGCCGTCATCGGTGTCTTCCACGACTGGAAAGATTTCGGGCGCTTGCTCGAAACCAACGCGCCGAACGTGCTCAAGCACGTCAAGGACGCCATCGAGACCACCGACACCGCCATCAAATACCTGCGCGCAAACAAGCCGCACTTTCTCTTCATTCACTTCGACGGTGTGGATCACGCCGGCCACGGCTTTGGCTGGACCAGCCCCCAGTACGACAAGACGGTCGAACTGACCGACTCCCTGATCGGTGCGATCCTCGAAGCCCTGGATGCCGCCGCGCTCACCGACAAAACCATTGTCCTCGTCACCGCCGACCACGGCGGCAAGGGCACGAAGCACGGCGGTCCGTCGAAGGAGGAAATCGAAATCCCCTGGATCATCAAAGGCCCGGGCGTACGACGCGGCGTGGAAATCAGTTCGCTCGTGAACACCTTCGACACCGCGCCGACGCTCGCCCATATCTTCGGCCTCAAGGCGCCCGCCTGCTGGATTGGGAAGCCTGTGCGTGAGGCTTTTCTGGAAAGCTCTCCATCCCCGACCAATCGCTGACTGAGGTTGAAGGCTTCAACACATCCTGCAAATATTCTCACCACATGACGTCTTCGCCCACTTCATCGGCCGGTTCCTGGCGCGCGCGCGCGCTGGAGTTGT
>CAMCCU010000395.1 GCA_945872975.1 Pedosphaera parvula Ellin514 | reverse complement strand
CGCGCGGCGGAGTCTCGCTTCGCATCTCCGGAGATCGCGAGCCGAAGATGCTCGTGAATGCCCCGGATTGGACCACGCTCCAATACGACTTCGACATCAACGGACTGCTCGACATGGAGCTGGTGTGCGAGTTCCGCGCGTCGCAAGGGAGCGTCCAGTTCGACGCCAGTTCGCTCAAGCTCATCCGCAAAGGCGACCGGGAGAAAAAGTAGCCTGCCCTCTACGGAGCCGGCCGGCGAATCGTCAACCCGCTCCAGCGCCCATCCTGCGTGACGCGCGCCTCCAGAGTTTTCCCGGCCTCCAGCTTGACGGGGCTCTTGTATTCGAGCGCACCCGGCGCGGCACCTCCGCCAGTTGCCCGGGGATCGCTGCCGTCCAGTGTGTAGAGTATCCTCCCCTTGCCCGCCGAAAGCGAAACTGCTTCGCCCGCCTGGATGGAGATGGTGGGCGGAGTGAGAAACTGCTGTTCGATCCAGGCGAGCCGGTTTGAAGTCCAATCCTTCATCCACTTCACTTCGTCGGCGTAAGTGTCGCCCACGAACCAGTTCGGACTGACCGTCACACCAAGGATCGGCCAGCGATCGAAATTCCGCTCCTGCGCCTCGCCCAACTCTGCGGCGATGGAATCGATGCGGCCCAATACATTCGTCGTCGCCAGCAACGTCGCGCGCAACTCGCTCCAGCGATCCACGTAGCGCTGGGCAAATTCAGGGTCTTCGAAGAGCCGACGGAACCACGAGTATTCCTTGTCGTCGAGCTGCGGCCACAGCCAGCCCTCCGGCATGTAGCCTTGCTTGCCGTTGCAATTGCCGAAGCTCAGATTCCAATCCCACAGCGGACCCATGCGGATCTTCCCGCCACGATCCTTGTGGTAAAACGTGCTGAAGCGGAAGCCATCCACGTTCTTCGTCACCTCGACGAGCAGATGGTAATCAATGAACGCATCGGCATCGATGTAGGCGGCGTAGCCTTTTGACGGATCGCGGAAATCGCGCCCATACAACGCCGCCTCGGACTGGTTGATGTATTCCTTGAGCCACCCGCGCTGGACGGCTGTGAGCTCGTCCGGCTCCGGATCGACATAGTAAAATTTATTCGTCTGGGCGCTCCGAAAGTAATCGAAATACTTTTCGTCGTCCGAAACTTCCACGTATTCGTCCTCGTCGTCCGAACGAACGACCTGGCGTGAAACGGGACTCACCTGGCGCGCCGTTGGGAAACCAACCCGATTCGTCATCACCGCATCACGCGATACCCGGCTTGAACGACTGCTGCTGCTACTGCTGGACGAACTCGACGTAACTGTCTTGCCGCGGTACGAGGGTTGAAAGCCAGCCGGGTCGCCCGGGAATCCGCCGGGGCCCGTGGGAAATCCAAACTTGCTGAAAACCGATGCCGACTGCATCGCCGGCCCGCCGATCTGCATCGCACCCACGTCGCCCTCGCCGTGATCCTTCTTGAAAATGTAGCCCCCCGTCCGCTTCGGACCGGCATTGTCATCCGGGCCCAGCCCGGCGATGTTCACGCGATTCTTGTCACGCTTCACCTTTTCCTCGAACACATAGACCCCCATGTAATCGCGGCGACTGATGCGTCCGCCCGATTCATTTAGGAACAGCTCCACGAATTTTGTGCGCGGTGCCCAGCGGCCAAGGCGATTGCTCAACTCGTAGGCCAGCACATCGCGCATGAGCGTCTTGTCCGGATACGGCGCATACAACACCCAGTCGGATTCCTTCGGCATCCCAAGGATCGCAAACTTGCTGGCGTCGTCCTGCGCATCGACGGTCTTGAGCGTGTAGGAACGTTTCGCATACCGGATGGACGCACGGCCGCGAAGATTGACCAAAGCGCGCCCGTCAAAGTCCGCCACACCGCGCAGCGACGCTCGTCCGCCTTGCGGCACAGTGATGCGGGCCGAGGCCACGATTCGTTCATCCTTCTGAATCTCATGCCCAAACGAAGTGACCAGCATGATGGGCAGGTTCGAGGTGAAATCCCCGACGTCTGGATCAAGAACAAGATAGCTCTGCGCCACCAGTTCACCGGGCACCTTCCCTGCCGCGAAGAGCCGCGCTCGAATCAACGTGGAATTCGTCAGGACCACCGGATTCTTGTAGGAGGGCGACGACGCGGTCGGCTCCGAGCCATCCACTGTGTAGCGAATGACCGCCGCACTGTCGCTCGACGTGAGCACCAGAGTGACTTCATTGGTATAAACGCCACCGGGAATCGAAAAACTCGGGGCCGAAGGTGCGTCCGCAGCGACTGCACTCACCGCCAGCATGGCCAGCAAGCCGCACCCAACCGAACGGGTGAATCGAACCACCCGACCGAGGCAAGTGACGAACATAGTGCGCGATATCCTTTTCATGCGGCTGATTGGTGGAGAATCCCGAAGCCGGATGGCCTTGGCAATGGCAAATCATGCGGGCGATTCACGGAAACGGCGCTGCTGAGAAGCCTTAACGTCGGCCAAATGACGAGTCTTTCGGCCTTGTTACAATCCAGTGCCGACGAAAGAGCTTCTTTCTATCGCAGCCCGACCGTGACAGTCTTTAAGGAGTATGAATCCGTCGCCCGACCAAATGCCGACCACGTCAGGTCAGAGCGTTGATGAGTTCCTGGTGGGAGTTGAAGTTGGACCAGCCATCATCCGCGCCGGCATTTTTGATTCGCACTACCGTCTTCACGGCAAGACAAAGATTACAACACGCGTCGAACGTGGGACCGCCGCAATGATCGAGCGCATCGTCAAATGCATCCGTTACGCCGTGGACGAATGCGATCTTTCGATGGCGCAGATTTCCAGAATCGGCATCGCCGTCTCGGGCCGCATCAATCGGAACGGCGTCGTTGAATCATGCCCCGAACTACACTGGCAGAATGTTCCCTTGCGGGCTTCGGTGGCCGCGCAGCTTGATACCGAGGTGGAGGTCGGACAGGTTCACGAACTCGGGGCGCTCGGCATCCGTTCCCTTGAATTCGACAAGCCGGCCGGCCGCTTCGCTGCGATCTTTCTCGCGCCTCAAATTGGCGCCGCCGTCTCGATCGATGACGAATGGCAGAACCTCAGCGCCTTGCACGACTCCGCCGCAGAGCAGGATGCTCTCAGTCGCAACATCCTCGCCACGATCCCGCACTCAGCGTTTGCCCACTATCGCGGACGCGACTTCCGCAAAGCCCTTCGGAAGCCGGAGAAGGCTGATGTCTGGAATTACGTCACCCAAATCGCCGAGACCGCGGGCGTCTGCGCGGCACGTGTTCACGGACATTATTCACCCGAGGTCATTGCACTGGGAGGTGGATTGATCGATGAGATGAAGGAGGAAATCCTGGCAATCGTGCAGGCGAGCTTCGAACGCGCCGCTCAAGGCACGACGGGCTCCCTGCCTCCACTGCTTCCCTCGCGCCTCGGGGATCTGGCCCCGATCACGGGTGCTGCAATCTGGGCCCACGGCAAAACGGAGCCAGCGACCGAGTTCATGGCCGATGCCGCCCGGTAAGAGGGCGGGTTGCCTGACCTAGCCCGTTTACTCGCTCTCAGCGCCGTCCATGAGAGCGGCTACGGCAATCCGCTCGCCGGCGCCCTGGCTCAACTTCTCCAGCAACTCGCGTTCGAACCATTCGTAGCCAACGTAGTCCGCTTCGCCACGGTCGAACTTCAAAGCCCACGTCTGCTTCATGACATAGAGCAGGCATTGAACAATCGAATCCCGGTTCTGCCGCCGAAACCGGCGCAGGCTCTGCCAGTCGGGCCGCGTCCGCCCGCAGATGTAGCGAACCATCCGGTCATTCTCGAGCGCCCACTCAATATCCTTCGAGCCATAGAGGCTTGAGGAATAGCAGTAGGTCAGAAGCGTCAACATCATCTGCGGCCGAAAATCGGGCATCCTCCGCGCTGCGTTCTGAAGCTCCGCCAGCTCCAGAGTTTGAATGGAATCAAGCGAGAGCATCATCAGCGCTCGTTCACCCACAATCCGACTGAGGTCTGAGGAAACCGCATTGATCTGTGGATTCTGCTCCGCAGGTATTTGTGTCTTAGTCATCATATGAACCGCTTTCTTTAGGAACCCCAATTGGTCCCAGTTTTCATTCTCTTAACTGCTTATACTTTCGCCTCCAATTGTTACAGCGAGATGACTGCGATGTGACTATTCTGAAAAGCGATAACCTCTTGATGTGCAAACGAGAAGCAACCCGCTCCCACCAACTTCCCGCACCTGCGACCAGCTTCGATTTCAGATCAGAGCCAGCGGAGGGCGAAGTAATTGCAGATGAGGTGAATCGTGGCGTCCGAGACGATCATGAGCCACGTGGCCAGCCACTCAGGCATGCTCTTGTGGAATCCCGTCGCCGAACATTCCGCCCAGGGGTGGCGCTGCGGAGACAGCCAGTTCTTTGCCCAGATGACGTAGCGAATGAGCCGGTAACGATCGATGAAGAAGTGCGTCACGAAGATTACACCGACCGCCGCCGGCGAACCAATCAGCAGGAACGGAAGGCTATAGACCACGGCGTGGCAGAAGGCCGGCCAGGAGCGCTTGGTCTTGTTGGTCGCCATCCAGTCGCTCTGGGTCACGAAGTCACCAAGCAGATGCAGAATCAGTTGTTCCATGGATTATGGCGTGGTTGCGGCGGCTCTAGGGAAGAATCTGGACGCGATACATCCGCTGGGCAGACGCACTATCGCCCACGAGCCTGGTCGTGCTCAGGCTCGTGGCGATGATGGGCATCCCAATATTTTCCCACGCTCCGGAATCCAGAGCAGTTCGGTTCTGGACTTGGTAAGCAGTTCCAACGATCGAATCCCACGCCAGCACCACACCTGTTCCATCGGCGGAAACGTGGATTTCCACCCCCACCGGAGCAAGCACCACGCGGAGCAGTTGGTTGTAAGCATCCGCCAGCGCCAGCGAACCATCCGGCCTGACTGCGAGCCCGTAAGGATTGAACAAACGCGCCCGTCCATTGACTCCGTCCCCTGCCCCAACTCCGCCGGGAATGCCAGTCACAGTGGTCACCCGTCCTTCTCGCGAAATCTTCCTTACGACGTGATTAAACGAATCCGCCACGAACACATTACCGTGACGGTCGGCGGCCAGCTCCGCCGGCATGCAGAATCGCGCCGCGCGTCCGATGCCATCGACGCAGCCATCCAAGCCCGGCGTTCCCACCCACGTCGTGACGACACCGGTCGTCGTGACCTTGCGAATCGTATGATTGTTCGCGTCGCTCACCAGCAGATCTCCCTGCCCATCCAGCGCGACTCCGACCGGGCCATTGAACCTCGCCACGCTTCCAACCCCATCCTCGCTTCCCCAATTCTCCGGACGGCCCGCCAACGTGCTCACCGCTCCACTCGGCGAAATCATCCGTATGACATGATTGCCACTG
>CAMCCU010000394.1 GCA_945872975.1 Pedosphaera parvula Ellin514 | reverse complement strand
GTCGCGAGACCACGCGACGTAGTAGAAGGCGTTGGTGTCACCTTCAAACAGCGCAGCGCGATTGGGCCCAAGACGAAATTCCCGCTGCGGTTGAAGTTCTCCATCGGCCTCACGAGGTGGCGGGCCACGACGTCCGCGATCCTCGCCTTCACCGCGCCCGGCTCGCGGGCCACCGGGACCTCCGGGGCCACCGCGTTCACCGGGTGGCGGACGACGCATCGCCTCCATCGCCGGGCCAAGTCGCTGTTGCAGTTCCTGATCCACGCGGCGCAGCTCGTTCGCGCGCTGGAGCCGGTGCGCGGTGAAGCCGAATCCGGCGAGCACGACGAGGAGAATGAGCCCGTGCCAGAGTTGCAACCGCCAGCGGATGGAGTTGAAAACCATGCTCAGCCTTCGATGCAATAGCCGTGGCCCCGGCGGGTGGTGATGAAGTCGTGTCCCAGCTTCTTGCGCAAATTGGAGACGTGGACGTCGAGCAGGTTGGAAAGCGTGCTGTCGTCCTCGTCGAACAAATGTTCGTAGAGCGCCGTGCGGGTGACGACTTCGCCGCGATGAATCATGAGATACTCGAGCAGAGTGTATTCGCGGGCGGTGAGTTCGACCGGCGTGTTGTTGCGGGTGACGGTGCGCGTCGCGGTGTCGAGAATCACTTCCCCGATCTGAATGCGTGTCGTCGCCTGGCCGGACGAGCGACGGATGAGCGCGCGCAGTCGGGCGAGCAGTTCAGCCAGGTCGAACGGCTTCACCAGGTAATCATCCGCGCCAGTGTCGAGGCCACGCACGCGATCGCGCGACGTGTCGCGCGCGGTGAGCATGAGCACGGGAGTCTTTTTGGTTTTGCGCAGGCGCTCGAGGACTCCCCAGCCGTCGAGCTTGGGGAGCATCACGTCGAGCAGGATGGCGTCGTAGTTGATGCTCTCCGCGTTGAAGGCGCCGTCCTCGCCGTTGGTGGCGGTATCGACGGCGTAACCTTCATCGCGCAACGCCATGGCGAGGCTTCGGAGCAGGTCCGGTTCGTCTTCGATGATTAGGATTCTCATGCGCTGTGCATCACGTCGCGAGGGGAGCATAGCGCGGCGAACCTTAAGACGGCATGAAGAAAATATCTTGTGCGCTTCACGTTTCCTTAAGGTTGGATCGCCTAACTTGCACCCATGAAAACGCAGCGTCTCTTCCGTAGACCACAGTTTCTGGCCGTTGCCACGGTCATCGTGACTGCGGCGCAGGCTGCCGATTGGGCGCAGTTCCGCGGACCGAACGGCTCCGGTGTTGCGCCGGATGCGAATCCGCCGACGACTTGGAGCGCGGCGCAGAATCTGAAGTGGAAGACACCGCTGCCGGGCGCAGGTACGTCCAGCCCGATTCTGGTCGGCGGGAAAATCTTTGTGACGTGCTGGACCGACGGCACTGCGAGCGGCAGTCCATCTCGACTCCAACGTCTGCTTGTGTGTGTTGAGCGGGAGTCGGGAAAGATTCTTTGGTCGAAGAGTGTCGATGGAGAAGGGCAAGCGGACCGTTACGACGGCTTCCTGCAGGAGCACGGGTATGCCAGTCACACGCCGGTGAGCGATGGTGAGCGGGTCTATGTTTATTTCGGCAGGGGTGGCGCGCTGGCGTTCGATCTTGATGGCAGGGAGCTGTGGCGTGTGAACCTCGGCACGGAGTCGAACGGTAAGAATTGGGGTTCGGCTTCCAGCCCGGTTCTTCACAAAGACACGGTCATCATTAATGCGTCGGAGGAGAGTCACGCTGTCTACGCATTGGACACGAAGACGGGCAGGCAGGTGTGGAAAGCCGAGAGCGACGCGCTCGAATATGTCTTCGGAACGCCGGTGATTTCGAAAGCGGGCGGGCGCAGCGAGCTTCTGCTTTCCGTCCCGAACGAGATGTGGGCGCTCAATCCTGAGACAGGCAAGCTCCGGTGGTTTGCGGAGACTGGCCTGGCCGGCAACATCGCGCCGAGCGTCGTCCTCGGAGACGGCGTGGCCTTCGGATTCGGCGGCTTTCCGCGGCTTGGCGCCGTGGCGGTGAAGCTCGGCGGCAAGGGCGATGTGACGACCTCGAACGTGGTTTGGACCAGTAACAACAGCACCTACGTCCCCACGCCCGTGCTGCACGAAGGCCGGCTCTACTTCGCCAGCGACGCGGGCTTCGCCACGTGCCTCGATGCGAAGACCGGCGCGCTCGTGTTCAAGGAACGTCTCCCTGGCGCTTCGGCGACGGGACGTGGCGGCAAGCCGTTCTACGCTTCAGCGGTCCTGGCAAACGGCCACGTTTACGCCGTGAGCCGGCGCAACGGCGTGTTCGTCTTCGCCGCGCAACCGGATTTCAAACTCGTGGCCCACAACAAACTCACGGGCGACGACACCGACTTTAATGCCACACCTGCTCTGGCGGGACGGCAACTCTTTCTGCGCTCCAACCGGACACTCTACTGCATCGACGCGATGCAGACGGCGGGCGCAGGGAAATAACAACAACCACATCACAACATGAAAACAAAAGTCCTCCTCCTCACGCTGGCACTCGGTGCCTCGACATGCCTGCTCACTGCGCAAGACGGCAATCCGCCACCCGACGGTCCCCGGCCTCCGCGGCGTGAAGGTGGCCCCGGTGGTCCCGGCGGCGGCCCTGGCGGTGAACGCGGTGGTCCCGGTGGACCTGGCGGTCAGCGCCCGATGAATCCGATCATCCTCGCGCTGGACCTCAACAACGACGGAACGCTCGACGCCGACGAAATCGCCAAGGCCAGCGTGTCCCTGAAGAAGCTCGACAAGAACGGCGACGGAAAAATCACGCCGGATGAACATCGCCCACAGCGTCCCGGTGGTCCTGGCGGCCCTGGCGGAGAGGGACGTGGCCCTCGCGGTCCGGGCGGCGGAGACGGCAATCGCCCGCAGCGTCCGAAGGCCGAGTAAGTCATTGCTTCGCGCAGAGAGCGCCGGGATGGAGCGTGTATTCGCACGCGTTCCTCCGGCGCTCTTTCGATTTAAGACGAAGCCGTGCGCGCACTCATGCAAAACATCTCACGGAACTCTTCCGCTTCACGCTCCCTTAAGGTTGATCGATGTAAGGTGGTGGCGTGACGATCAGAATTCCAACACTCAAAACCAAACTCGACATGAGCAAGCACGTTGCACCCCTCGTTCTCGCCCCGTTCCTGATTCTCATTTCATCCACGCCCGCCTCGGCCGCCGACCCGCGACTCGACTCCTGGTTCACGGAGCTCTCAGGGAAATACGCCCGCGTGTATCTCACCGATGCAGCACGCTTCAGCGGCAATGCCGTCACCACCTGGAGTCGCGGTGCCATCAGTCAGGCGCTGCCGGCTTATTGTGGCGTCTATGAAGTCTCCTCGTCGGCAAACTGGGCTTACGTCCGCTCCACCGGCCTCGGCAGTCACACGATGGGGCCGTGGTATGGAGACACCGCCCATGCGAATCTCTTCATGAACGTGCCGAAAAGTTCCGCCACGCTCTTCCGCATCTCCCGCGCGCCGACGGTGCCCGCCACCAAGACGCTCACCGGCGGCGGCCCTATCGGCGTGTTCGTGGATGGTGTGATCATGTTCGACAGCCGGGATGCTTTCGCGGTCTCGGCCCCCAGCGGCACGGAGGCGAATCCCGGTCTCGGCATCTGGAATCGCGACGCGTACGTCAATGAAGGCGTGACCTTCGATCCGGCGAATGCGCACCAGCCCGGCAGCGGTCAATATCACTACCACGCCAGCGCCGTTGCCTTGCGGCATCTGGTTCGTGACAACGTGAACTTCGATCCAGTGACGAAGCTCTACTCCGAGAACACCACCAACACCGCGCCCGCCCACTCCCCGATTCTCGGCTGGGTGCGCGACGGCTTCCCGGTCTATGGCCCGTATGGCTACGCAAACGCCACCAATCCCGCCGGTGCCGTGCGCCGGATGATTTCCGGTTTCGTCCCACGAGACGTTGGCATCGCCTCGGTCGCGAACCGCACCACGCTTCCTGTTTGGGCCGGGCGCGCGCAGAACCGTTCGACCACGCTCGCCGCCGCGCAATACGGCCCGGCTGTCAGCACCGCGCGTCCCTTCGGGCGCTACCTGGAAGACAATGATTACCTCGGTGATCTCGGCTTCGTGCAAGGCACGCACTTCGACCTCGATGAATTCAACGGCCACTTCTGCGTGACACCGGAATTTCCGAACGGCACCTACGCCTACTTCACCGCCATCAGCAGCAACGGCACGCCGGTGTTCCCTTACAACATTGGCCGTCAATACTTCGGCAACCCATCCGGTGGCGTGGTGATGGGTGGTGCATATCCGGAAGCGGTGACCACGAACTTCCTCGGCGGAGCGAACTCCACTCTCCGCGCGCACACACCTGTCGCCTCGAACAGCGATGTCACGCTCACCTGGAGCAGTGTGGAAGGCGGGAGCTACGTCGTCGCCAACAGCACGAACCTGCCGGCTTGGACGACGAACGGTTCCTCCGTCACCGCCACTGGCAGCGTCGCGCGCGCGACGGAAGTCGGCGGTGCGTCAGGACGTCCACAGCGCTTCTACCGCGTGCAGCGCACCGGTGTGGCGCCCTACGCGAACTAACGCAGCCGACTCATCCATGAAGACTGCGCTCGCACTGTTCCTTCTTGCCGCGTTGGCGGTGTCGGCGTCGACGAAGAACATTCTCGTCGTCATCGCGGACGACTTCGGCATCGACAGCCATTCGCTCTACAACACGAACCCCGCCGCGAACCCCGCCGGCTCCTTGACCGGTCGCGCTGCGCGGCTCGCGCAATACAAACTCATCCGCTGGGACACCGGCGCGGAAAAATTCTACGACCTCGCCGCGGATTCGATCGAAGCGACAAACCTGCTCACGCGTCCACTTGCCGATGCGCCGCAAGCGAGTCTCGACCAGCTTCGCGCCAGGCTTGCCGCCTGGACGAACACACCAAAGATTCACGCGGAAGCGCTGACCAGCGGTGCATTCATCGCCGATGCGGGCTGGTTCGTGAACGCTGACTTCACGCTTTGGCGCACTGCGGATCTCGCGACCGTGAACTGGGTCCGCGTGACCAACGCCGCGGTTCAGGATCGTGGCGACACCATTCGTCTTACTGACCCGCAGCCATCGGGCGGCAAGGCGTTCTATCGCGTGAGACAGGAATGAAGATGGCGGGCAAATGGGCGGTGCTCCGGCTGATGACGACCCTCGCCAGCGCGTGGGTTCTGCCTTCAGCCGCCAGCGCGGTGCCGCCTTCCATCCGCATTGAAGTGCAGCCTCGCTTCGGCGATGCCCCGCTGGTCTTTGATGCGCTGACGAATGTCACCGCCGCCGGGCAATCGATCTCCGTCACTCGATTGGACTTTCTGCTCTCGAAGATGGCATTGCGGCACGCGGGCGGTGGGTGGCTCGAACAGTCGAATCAGTTCGCCTATGTCAGCGGACGCG
>CAMCCU010000393.1 GCA_945872975.1 Pedosphaera parvula Ellin514 | reverse complement strand
TTCCTTGAGCTCGAGCAGCTTCATCTTTTCCTTCACGAGCGTGAGGAATTCCATCGCGTCGAGCTCCGGCTGGCCCTTGTGCTTGCGGCATTCGTTGAGCGCGGCGCGGAGGAAGTAGGTGCTGTTCACGCCGGGAATCTCGACGGGATCTTGGAACGCGAGGAAGACGCCTTCGCGCGCGCGGATCTCGGGGTCCATCTCCAGGAGATCTTTGCCTTCGTAAATGACTTCGCCGGCGGTGACGTCGTAGGCGTCGCGCCCGGCGAGAATCGCGGCGAGCGTGCTCTTGCCGGAGCCGTTCGGCCCCATGATGGCATGGACTTCACCGGGCCGGATGACGAGGTTGATGCCCTTGAGGATTTTCTTTTCCTCCACACCGGCGTGGAGGTTCTGGATGGCGAGGATGGGTTGTTGGCTCATGTCTGGTCGTTGAAAAGCGGTTTTTGAAAATCAGCCTACGCTGCCTTCGAGGCTCACGCCCAGCAGCTTTTGTGCTTCGACGGCGAACTCCATTGGCAGCTCGCGGAAGACTTCCTTGCAGAAGCCGTTCACGATCATGTTCACGGCGTCCTGCGTCGAGATGCCGCGCGCGTTGCAGTAAAAAATCTGGTCCTCGCCAATCTTCGACGTGCTGGCCTCATGCTCGACCTGGCCGGTGCTGTTCTTCACCTCGATGTAGGGGAAGGTGTGCGCGCCGCACTTGTCGCCGATGAGCAGCGAGTCGCACTGCGAGAAGTTCCGCGCGCCCGTCGCGCTCTTCTTGATTTCTACGAGGCCGCGATAGGCGTTCTGGCCACGACCGGCGGAGATGCCCTTCGAGATGATCGTGCTCTTCGTGTTCTTGCCGATGTGAATCATCTTCGTGCCGGTGTCGGCCTGCTGTCTGTTGTTCGTGAGCGCCACGGAATAGAACTCACCGACAGAATTATCTCCCAGCAGAATGCAGCTCGGATATTTCCAAGTGATGGAGGAACCCGTCTCGACCTGCGTCCAGGAGATCTTCGAGTTGCGACCTTTGCAGATGCCGCGCTTCGTCACGAAGTTGTAGATGCCCCCTTTGCCTTCCTTGTCGCCGGGATACCAGTTCTGTACGGTCGAGTATTTGATCTCCGCACCTTCCAGCGCGATGAGTTCGACGACTGCGGCGTGAAGCTGGTTCTCGTCGCGCATCGGCGCGGTGCAGCCTTCGAGATAGCTGACGTGCGAGCCTTCGTCTGCGATGAGCAGCGTGCGCTCGAACTGGCCGGTGTTCGCGGTGTTGATGCGGAAGTAAGTGGAGAGCTCCATCGGGCAGCGGACGCCCTTGGGGATGTAGCAGAAGGAGCCGTCCGAGAAGACGGCGGCGTTGAGCGCGGCGAAATAGTTGTCCGTGTGCGGCACGACGGAGCCGAGATATTTCTCCACCAGCTCCGGGTGATTCTTCACCGCGTCGGAGAAGGAGCAGAAGATGATGCCCTGCTTCATCAGCTCCTTCTGAAACGTCGTGGCGACGGACACGCTGTCGATGACCGCATCCACGGCCACGCCGGTCAGCCGCTTCTGTTCGTTGAGCGAGATGCCGAGCTTCTCGAAGGTCTTCACCAGCTCCGGATCGACTTCATCGAGGCTGTTGAGAACTTTCTTCGGCTTCGGCGCGGCGTAGTAGATGACACTCTGGTAATCGATGGGGGGATAGCTCGCGAACTGCCAGGTCGGCTCCTTCATCGTCAGCCAGTGGCGGAAGGCCTTGAGCCGCCAGTTCAGCATGAACTCCGGCTCGTTCTTCTTGGCGGAGATCAGGCGGACGACGTCCTCGTTCAGCCCCGGCGGGATGGTCTCCGTGTCGATGTTCGACGTGAAGCCATACTTGTATTCCGTGCTGACGAATTCCTGAATCGTATCGGTTGCGGTGCTCATCTGCTTCGTTAAATGGATTGAATCGTAAAGTGGGCCGACGGTGTGTCGCCGCCGGGTTTGGCTATCTCTTCGCTTTTGCTGCGCACTCCGGGCACAGCCCGCGAATGGTCACCTCGTAGCGCGAGGGCTTGAAGCCCTGCGGCATGGCCACGGGCGGTGCGCCAAATTCATCCGCGCGCTCGATGTCGTGGGCGACGCCGCAGTCATCACAGTAAAAGTGGTGATGCGGCTGCATGTTCGAGCAGAAGCGCGTGGCTTCACGATCGTGGTTCACCTGCCGCACCAAGCCGCAGCTCACCAGCGCATCCAGACAGTTGTAAACCGTCGCCATCGAGATCTCCGGCATCCCTTTCTTGGCGCGGATGAAGACCTCTTCCGCCGTGGGATGGTTCTTCTTCCCGAGGAGCACGTGGTACACATGCTCGCGCTGTGGCGTGATGCGCAGCCCGCTCTTCCCGAGCTGCTGCAGGCCGGGGGCGCCTGCCCCTTCGATCACGAGTTTCTTCATGTGCACCAAGGCTACGGAGCGAGTTGGATCTGTCAATATTTAGAATTATTCTAAATTGCGATCGGATGTGCCCGGTGCGGTTTCGTGAGCTTTACAAACTTTCAGGTGCGTGCTTTCGTAGAAGCCGGATGAGGGTTTTCCCTATAACTCCAAAGTCAGAGGCGTGCGAACTCAAGCTGTCCCGTTTTGCGAGGCAGAATGTCTGGAGCCGTTCGTCCCGGCATTCCCGCAGCGGCTTCACTCTTATGGAGATGTTGCTGGTGGCCGCGATCCTGATGATCCTGATGACGCTGTCGCTTCCCGTGATTGTGCGGACGAAGGGGCGGGGCCTCCAGTTGGAATGTCTTAGCCAGCTTCGTCAGGCTGGTATCGGTTTTGTCTCTTATGCGCAGGACCATGGAGATCGGTTTCCTTTTCAGGTTCCGATGAAGGAGGGGGGCACGCTGGAGCTTGTTCAGGCGGCCAATCAAGGAAGCGACGATGTCTTCTATTCGTTCCGGCACTTTCAGGCGATTTCCAATGAGTTGAATGAGCCAAAGGTTTTCCGTTGCCCCGTCGATTTTCGGACGGCGGCCGGAACGGTCGCCCAGCTCAAGAACGACAACATCAGCTATTTCCTGGCAATTACAGCCGATCCCTCCCGCCCGGAATCATTGCTTTCTGGCGACCGGAACTTTGTGGAATCCGGCGGCCAATCCGGCTCCATCGTGAAGCTGACGGCGATGAGCTCGCCGAGGTGGACTCGTGCGGGTCATGAATTCAAAGGGAACCTTCTGTTTGCGGGCGGCCATGTTGAGCGCACGGGAAATGCCGGGCTTCAAGTCGCCCTCCGCAGCCCGACGGGGCCAGTGAGTCTTTGGATGCCAACGGCAGCGCCTGCTCAGCCCCAACCGGCGTCGCTGGCTGGCGGAAATACGACTGTGCAGAACTCGGACTCGGAGCGTGGATTCAACATGTTCCAGAGTTTTTTCCAATCCCCATCGCCGTCATCGAGCGCCACGCCGTCGTCATCTCCTTCGTCGCCGCCAGCAGTTGAGCGCGGAGTCTCTCGAACATCCGGCTCGTCAACTCTGGCCGGGTCGATTCCAGACGCTGAACCGCCATCGCCCGCGCCAGAAAAAGCGCGGAGCCATCCGGTCTTTGCGTCGATACCAACTTCTGTCCCGTTGCCCGGTTCCGAACCGGCTACGGCGACTGACCTTGTCAGCGAGCCGTCTCCAGGCGTCCTTGCCGTCATGATTGAGCCTGAGCGCTGCTGGTGGTGCTGGTGGCTGATTCTGGGATTGAGCGTTCTCGTCGCCTTCATTCTCGGAATGCTGGTTTACCGCCGTCGTGCGCAGCGGGAGCGAGCGAAGGCCTGGGTGCCGGTCTGGGAAGTCCCGCAAAGCCCGGGCCGACGATGAGGCTTTTTTATTCTGGCCCGCTGGTGAACACGGAGAT
This sequence comes from Pedosphaera parvula Ellin514, assembly GCA_945872975.1. Taxonomy (GTDB): domain Bacteria; phylum Verrucomicrobiota; class Verrucomicrobiia; order Limisphaerales; family JADJPG01; genus JADJPG01. Next base: position 1,605 of record CAMCCU010000393.1, on the reverse strand, counting down.
GATGGTCGCCATGCTCGAGAAGCACGGCATTGCTGCGAGCCAGGAGTTTGAAGATCCTTCACAATCCGACGATGGCGACTTGAGTCGATTGGCCAAAGTCCTTGTTCCTGAGTCTGACTACGACCGCGCGCATCGACTCTTCTACACCGAACGGGAGGATGAGCTGTGAAGACGGTGTCGTCGCAACACTGAGGTGACTGGGTTCCTGCTTCAGTTCCGGTCGGCTTCGGCCAGTTCCACAAAGTTCTGCAATAACTTCAGTCCGACTTCCTGGCTTTTCTCCGGGTGGAATTGAGTGGCGAACACGTTGTCCCGCCAGACGGCGGACGCGAATGCTCCTCCATACTCAGTCCGCGTGGCGACGATGGATTCATCCTCCGGCTTCGGGAAAAAGCTGTGGACGAAATAGACGTAGCTCCCGTCCTCGATGCCCCGGAGGAGCGGACATTCCGGTTGCACAAACTGAATCTGGTTCCAGCCGATTTGTGGAACCTTCAGGCCGGCGACGGTGGGAAAGCGAACTACTTTGCCGCGAAAGATGCCGAGGCCGGCCGCGCAACTGTTGAATTCCTCGCTCTTCTCGAAGAGCGCCTGGTAGCCGACGCAGATGCCAAGGAAAGCCCGGCCTGACGCGATGAACGCCTTGATGCCGCCTTGCAGTTCCTGGCGTTGCATGGCCGTGAGACAATCGTCGAACGCGCCGACGCCGGGCAGCACGATGCCGCGCGCGTCCTTCATTTCTTCGGGTTTGGTAATCACGCGGACATCGGCTCCCACTTTCCGGAGAGCCTTTTCCACGCTCCGCAAGTTACCAGAGCCGTAATCGAGTAAAGCAATCACTGAGGCACGATAGAGGACGTGCGGTTCATGACTCAATGCTCAAAGCAAACGGCAGCCATCGACGGATAACGGGCTGGCAATTGATCAATGTTTCAGTAACCCAAAGCCTTGCTCGTGACGTCTTGAGTGGTGAATGAATGTGGCAGCGAAATCGACCCGACGCGGGCAGGGTTCCTTGCGACCGCCTCAAGGCTTCACTCTGATCGAACTGCTGGTCGTGATTGCCATCATTGGGATACTGGCCGGCATGCTTCTTCCAGCGTTGTCGCGCGCCAAGGAGGCGGGGAAGCGGATTCATTGCGTCAATAACCTCCGCCAGCTTGGCCTCGCCTTGAGGATGTATGTGGACGAAAACGAGGGAAACCTTCCACCCCGTGTTCATCCCTTGCGCTGGCCGCAGCGGCTCTACGACGGCTTCAATGATGTGCGGATCCTGGTGTGCCCGGATGATCGGAATCCCCAGACCATTCCGATGATCAATCCCTTCTTCTTCCCAGCGGATGCCGCTCCGCGCAGCTACATCATGAATGGATGGAACGACTATTACCGGAGTCGCAGCTTGCAGTGGAAAGGCATCTTCGGGGTGAACGTGAGCATGAACGAAACACTCATCCACGCGCCGAGCGACACGATCTTTCTTGGGGAGAAGGAGGAGAACTCCATGCACTTCTATATGGACTACGACGCGCTCGAAGATCTGCGTGTGCTCGATTCGGCCAAGCATTCCACCGGTGCCAACGGTTCCAAAGGCGGCTCCAACTACAC
>CAMCCU010000392.1 GCA_945872975.1 Pedosphaera parvula Ellin514 | reverse complement strand
GGCGCATTCGTGTTCTCAACTTCGATCCGCTCGATGTCCACGCGGTTCTTGTTGCGCTTGATCTTTTCTTCGACGAGGTAGAGACCGCGGTAGTCGTTGGTGGTGATGGCACCGGTGCCGGACTTGAAGAACACCTCTACGAAACGCGTTCTTGGAGCGTAACGTCCCACGGCGCGGCCGAACCAGTGGAAGACGGCGTTGTGCATCAGGCCGGGATCAAAGCCGTTGATGCCGTAGAACACCCAGTCGGATTCTGCCGGCAGGCCGACCAGTTCGTGGTCCGTGTCCAGGTTGAACTCATCCCAGAATTCGACGGCCATGTGTTGCTTGGGCTGGCCCGCCGTGCTGGAGCCGCGATCATTGACGCCCATGCGACTGATCAAGTCCGGCTTCCTCATCAGCGAACTGCGATCCAGGTCGGAATTGAAAGCCGCTAGCACGGCCGTGACGTCGGTGCCGTTCGGCAGTGAGGCCGGGCCTCCGAAATCGTGGACGATGACCAGCGGAACATCCGACGTGAAGTCAGCGAGGTTCTGGCTGATTTGGATGTAGGACGCCGTGATGGGAGTGCCCGGCAATTTGCCGGTCTGAAAAGCCCGCGCACGAATCTGTGTCGTCTGATTGATCGTGATGGGGCCGGTATAAATCGGCGAAGTGGCCGTTGGCACATTCGTCACGGTCGATGCCCCCTGACCCAAAGAGGTGGCGGCCGTCACGAGCACATAACGAATCACTGCGGCGGGAGAAGGGGCGGACAACGTTACGTCAAATGAATCGATGAACGTGCCGCCATCCCGCGAGAAGCTGACATCCGGGGCGAAATCCGACGCGGAACCACCCGAGGAATTGATCGCGCGCGGCGTGACATTGGTGCCGGCGTAGTATCCCACCGTGCCGGGGTCCAGCGGGTCGCGGCCGTAGGACACATCCGCTCGTTGTACGGGATACGGGTCGAACGCTGAAATGACATTTGTCTGTGGGTCGAGCAGGGCGAGATAGCCGCCGCCTTTCGAGATCTTGAAATTGGTATGCAACGCGCCGTTGAGATTCACCCTGTTCTTGCTGGAAGCCCAAATCAGAAGGTAGCTGCCCGGAGACATCGTGATCGCAGGCACGCGCCAGTTGGCCAGCGGGAATTTGGTGTCGGTGAGCCAGCAGCCGTCGAGATTCACGGCAATCGGGCTTCCGTTGTAGAGCTCGATCCAGTCCTGATAGGTTCCATCCTCATCCCGCAGGCGTGTTTCATTGTCTGCCATGAATTCGTTGATGCGGACCTGCTGCAAGGCCAGGCTCGGATCGAGGTTGTAGCTCCACGAACCGCCCGCGAAGGGATTGGTCTCCAAGTCACTAATACCGTTGGCGGCAGCCCATGAGACTTGAACCGCGCCGCGTGGCGGTGTCGCAAACTGGAAGAGATACTGGCTTGGCTGGACGACGAATACATTTGTGGCAGGCAAACCATTGATCAGCAGGTCGGCCGCATCGACACCCTGGACGTCTTCGCTGAAATACACTTCGACCTGGCCCAGTTGGACGACGGACGATCCGGTGGCAGGAATGGTGGTTAGCTGGCTCGGTGGCGTGATGTCCGCCGCTTGCAATGAAGCTCCAAGATGAGAAGCAGCCGTCAGGATGAGGCTGCACAGCATTATACGAATATGCATATAGGCACCGTTAGGGTTGTGGGTCGCTGAATGGAAGATACTGATAGCAGGATGTGGCAGGGCTGTCACAACGTTTTTCTCAACGGCCGGCTTCGTGTCGTCGCACGGCCGGGTTCGAGCATCTCCCGGTATTCGGTGAGACTGGAACCGGATCGAGTTCCGGTCGCGCGAGGTTTGGCTGGTGTGCATTGCGAATTCACGGGCGCTACGGTTGCCGCGGGGTGACGATGCGGTAAAAGCGATTGGTGGACGTGGCGGGATCGGCGATGACTTCGACTCGGTTGCTCGGGCGGGCGAAAACCTCGGCCAGCCGCGACCATGAGCCTCCATTCAAATTCTCCCGGTATTGCAGCGAGTAAGTCTTGTTCGACAGCGCCTGGAAACTCACATCAGCCGAGGTGCCAGTGGACACAATCGTGGCCGTCAAACGGCTCAAGGCATTTGTCGGGTTCGTTCCAGCCAGATACTCCTGATAGTTGCTGATGCCGTCGCCGTCCGCGTCAGCGCTGGCGTCCGCCGGGTTGTTGAGATTCAATCCGTAGGCGTTCTCCCAATTGTCCGGGAGGCCGTCCACATCGGAATCCGCCAGCGAGGTGACGAAGAACTGGAAGTTCGCGGTCGTGCCCGGATTGGCGAGGTTGCGGACGATGACCCGGTAGGACTGGTTCACGGTGATGTTGGTCGGGGCCTGGAGCGTGACGAAGCCGACGCGTGAATTCACCTCATTGCTTGCCACCGGTATGGAGCCACGCCGCCACTCATAGTTGAAGGGCAGGGGATTGCCCACTGCGGCGACGCTGACGGTGAAGAAGGAACTGGTCACCGCGTTGATGTTCAAGGTCGGAGGCACCGTGATCACGGTATTGCTCAACACCACCAATCTGGCGCTGGAGAGGAGTGTGGCGACAGGATTGGAAACGAGGATATCGTAGTCGCCATCGTCGGCGATCAAGATGCCGTTGCGCGAGAACGTCGCGTTCGTCTCGCCGGGCAGAGTGCTGCCGTTCAGCCGCCATTGGTAACTCAAGGGAGCCGAGCCGCGAACCGCCGCGCTGAACACGGCATTGCTCCCGGTGCGATTGGTCAGGCTGGTCAGAGGGATGATCAGTCGTGGCGCAGCGACCACGCTGAGCCGGGCGGCGGCGGTGATCGAGGAGCCGCCCGGATTGCTCACGACGCAGTCATAGCTGCCAGTATCTTCCATCAGCACGTAGCTGAAACCGAGGGAAGAGTTGGTCGCGTCCGGCATCGAGATTCCGTTGAAGCGCCACTGGAAGCTGAGAGGACTTGCGCCGTCCGCCGCCATGTCGATCACGGTGGCGTCGCCTTCCGACACGGAGCGGTCCGCCGGCGAACGGGTGATCGACGGCGGCGCGACGATGCCGGGTCCGTTGTCGGTGCCGGGGGTTGGCGCGGAGGCGACCCAGTTCAACGGTTCATTGCCGTAGAGCGAGCCGCTCTTGCGCTGAAGCGAGAGCCCGCCGCCATCCACCTCGCCGGACGGCCAGGGCGCGGCGTCGGCGTAATCGACCCGATCTACCCGGATGTAAGGAGTCGGACCCACAGTGGGCTGGAAAATTCTTTTGGGTTTGAGCAGAGAGATGCTTTCACCGGCGTTATCGAGCTTGCCGCTGAATGGGCCGAAGATTGCCGTGGACTGGGGCACGCTGTAGCGCGAACGGAAGGCGGCGAGGGCGGTGGCGTCATTCGGGTTGAACCCCACCACGAGCAAACGCTGTCCGGAGCCCATTGAAACAACGAGAGGGAAGACAAACTCAATGCCGCCACTGATGCGCCAGGTATTCGTCCGCGGCGGAGGTTGAGAGAAGTCATAGTCCATCAGTTCAATTCTGACGCCGAAGCCGTTGGTGCTGGCGTTGTACAGCTCGACGTATTCTTCTGCGCCGGTGACCGGATTGTACATGATTTCGGAGATCATGATGGGGCCGACTTTCGGCGCGGCGTTAGCCGTGCCGAGGGTGCGGGCGGAAAGCGCGGAGTAATCCGTGCCGACAGAAGTGATGACGGGGCCGAGGGAGACACCGTGTTCCGATGCGCCGAACTTTGCCCCTGTGCGGAAGCCTGTGAGATTTCCAGCGGGGTCCGTTTCCGAAAGCCAGACTTCACCACCGAGACTTGCGCTGAAAGTCAGTCCCCCCTGAGTGGCATTGCCGAACAGGCTTTCGTTGAGGACGACGAAACCTCCGGCGGGAATCACGGTGCCGTCCGCGATGCGGAACTTCTTGAAATCATCCTGGCCGTTGCTGAGGTGCCAGCCGCCAATGGCCGCAGGACTCGCTGATGGGTTGGAAAACTCGATCGCGTTTTCAAAGGTCTGGGGGTTGCCAAAGATCGAAGTGTTGCCGTCCGCGTGGGCGAGAATCTCGTTGATGACAACATTCGGGAGCTGCCGGTAATTGCTCGCGGCGGGCGTAGATGATCCAGGGAAGCGGCTCACGCTGGGCCGTCCGTCGGGAAGCCGTCCCTCCGAAACGCCGAGCGCCTGCGCTTCAAAGGTGACGGCGTCAATGAGCACGAAGTTGGTCGTGACAGGATTGCTGTAGAGCCCGAGGAACTTGCCGGCGTCATTCAAACTGAAATTCACATGGTTGCGTCCCTCGCCCGCGTTGCCATCCGCCACGCACTTCGCAAAACCGTTCGGTCCGATGAAGCTCAAGGGCGCGATGCGAAACTGTCCGAAGCCCAGGGTGGCGGGATCGTCCGTGAGCGTCAGGCCGCTGAGTTCCACCGGGAGATTTGTGCCGTTAAAGATCTCGAACCAATCCGATTCCCCAGAAGGATTCGCCATCCACTCGTTGAGGCGGAGAACGCGGTTCGTTCCGAGCGCCGCCGCCGTGGCGTTCGCGGCTCCGGGCGTGGCCGCCGAAAGCAGGCGCCACTGCGCTCCGCTCAAGCCGATGGGGAGATCGATTGCCTGGAATCCATATTCGATGGCGCTCACCAGTTGAAACTGCGCGTTGAACAGATACGCGCCGCCGCTTTCGCCATCGAGTGATCGGCCCGTGTTCAAATCGCCTGTGGTCAGCGAGACGGGACGCGCGCCGTCGCACCAGATGACGAGGTATCCGTTGGCCGGGACGCTGGCGTCGAGAGGGAAGATGAACTGTCCGGGCTCCGCCGAGTTCACGCTCATGCTCATGCCGGAGAGCGGGAAGGCGCTGCCGCTGGAATTGAGCAGCTCGACGTAGTCCGCCACGCGTCCGTTGAGTATCACGGTCTGGTTGCGCGCGAAGATCTCGTTGAAGACCGGCCCGGTGTAGGTGTTCACGTAATTGCTGGCGCCGGGACTCGCGCTGCCCGGGAAATTCACGATGTTCGCGCCCGCATCCGGGAAGCGTCCGCGGGTCACTCCCTCTGCGGCGTTCGTATACGAGACGCGGTTCAACTCGGCGGCGGTGGCATCGTAGAGCACAATGGTGCCGCCCGCTGCGGCGAGTTTGAAATCCAGATGAGCTGCGCCCACCGCTTCATCGGCAAACAACTGCGCGAAGCCTCCGGCGGAAATGTAGGAGATGGAGGTGACGCGGTGGACGGACGCCGTGTTGGAGAGATACATGCCACGCAGCTCCACGGGCAGGGACGAGGGATTGTGCAGCTCGATCCAGTCGCTCTGGCCCGCAGGCGCGCTGGCCTGCCATTCGTTGATCACGAGCGCGCTGGCCGGGCCCGTGGCGGTGGCGATGTTCGCTGAGTTTGGAGTGGGTTGCGCGAGTTGCCAGGCTGCACCAACGCGGGCAATCGAGAAATTCGTGAGCTGCAAACCGAA
>CAMCCU010000391.1 GCA_945872975.1 Pedosphaera parvula Ellin514 | reverse complement strand
ATCACACACATGCCATTGTGAGCACTTCTGGATGCGAGCCACCCACGTAAAGCCTTCTCCGCATGATACGCCCCCGTTCCGGGATCAATCACCATCGCCACTCCACGCAGCCACAGCGAGACATGCAGCGCGTCCAAATGCCCATGCGCCGCCATCCTTCCCAGCCCCAGCGGCGACAAGTCCCAACGCACCGTCCAGTCCCCCTCACGCCGCATCGCGTAACCACTCGCCTGCAAATGTCGCCACTCGTCTGCTTTGAAATCTGAAATCTCGCATCTCAACTCCCGCCGCGCCTCTCCCATCCAAAACTCCAGCGCCTGCTGCTTCGACGGCGCGCGAAACCATTCATGCCATTCCGCCACCACCGTGCGGTCATCAGCGACGAGCGGCGTGACGAACGCGCTGTCCGAATCGCCATAGTCCCACGGATCGCCCGGCACCTGCACATCCACGAAGAACTGCGCCGCCCGACGCAGACGCTCATCGACGTCCGGCGAAATCGTGCGGCCCGCCGCCACCAAAGCCATCCGCGCCTGCCAGCAAAATTCCCACGAGAATAACTGGTAGTTCAGCGCCTGCTCCCTGTTCCCGCCGTCCTCGGCGAACTGCGCGAGAACCTCGTGTTCCCACCGTCGCTGCAACTCCTCCAGCGATGCGCCGCACTTCGCCAACTCCGGCCAGCGTGCCGTCGCGACGATGCAACCGACCAGTTCGCCGAGCAGATGATTGTTCGCCGAAGACCCGAATGACTTGTGCCGCCACGCATACCAGACGTGGGGCGGAAGAATGGCGCGTCGTAAATGCTCCAGCCTCTTCTCAATCGTAGCAGCCGACGTGAGGAGGCTCTGATCTCGTTTCGTCTCCGAGCCGGAAGTTTGAGCCTCGTTACCTCGGCTGCTACCAATCAGCAGCGAGTCAATCCACGTGAACTGAATCAGCCGCAGCCCGACCTCCAGCGCGCTCGTCCAGTTCCAGCCGCGATACGGCGGGTTGTGCTTCACCCAATCCTCCAGCCACGCCACGCACTTCTCCCCTGCCCTACGATCGCAGAGGACATACGCCGCCATCGCCAACCGCACGAGTTGGTTCCAGCGACTCGGCTCCCATACGAGCTTCGAATCCACGCCATTGGCGAGCGAACGATAGTTCAGCTTGAACGCTGATTCGTTCGACTCCACGTCGCGACGCACCAGATAATCGTATTGCCACTTCGGCGGGTCATCGACCTGGATTTCCAGATGCCCGAAGAACCGCCAGCGTCCGGCGAGGATGCTCTCCACGTCACGCCTCAACGCTTCACGCAATACGGCCGGCGCGTCCTCCGGCTTCGGCAGTTTTGGAAAAGCTCCTTCGCCAGTGATGTCCACCTCCGGCCACGTCGTGCGCTTCGCATCCACAGTCTGCCGCCACTTCTTCCGCGCATGCAGCGTCATCTCGCCCAGGCCCATCGCGCGCAGCCGATGCCAATACCAAGTCAGCTTGCTCATGGAGCCTGACCAACCACTGAACGAATCTCCGGGTGCCGGATGTGCCCGCCGAAGTTCGCCGTGCGCGCCATCAAGACAAACGTGACCAGCGCCAGTAACGCGAGCAGTGCGAGCGACCACTTCGGTGCCGGCCTGCCACGACGCGAGACGAACAACGCCACCGCTGCGGCAATGCCCATGAAGAACACGCCCGTCGTCGCCTGATCCGCTGCTTGCTCGTGCTGCTCGATCAGCACCTTGTCGAAGCCCGGCTGCGCGCCAACCTTCTCGGCCGCGAAGTCGCCGGTGAACTTGATCGCAACGGAAGCCGCCGCGAGCACGACGAACAGCCAGAGACAAAATCGCTGCGTCACCAGTTGCCCACGCGCCCAGCTCCACAAGAGCAGCCCAATGAGAAACGGCGTGCCCAGCACGGGAACGTGATTCAAGGCGAGATGAAGATGCGTCCAGTCCATGATCAATTGTTTAGCCGCAAGAGAACGCAAAGAACTCAAAGGAAAACGTCCTTTTGCTCCACTCTGTGCGCTCTCTGTGTTCTTTCGCGGCTGTCATCTTAAACCACTTCCACACTCTGCCCCGCCTGGATCGATTCCAGCACCGCAAAGGTAAGCGTCATGCTCTGACGCGATTGCGCGTAGGGCAGCGGATGCTCCGCCGCGCCGCGCAGGAACGCCGCCCACGCCGTCATCTGTTCCGCGTGACCCTTGCCATTGTAAGAATGCGTCGTCGCCTTGCGCCCGCGATGAATCGAGAGCTTTTGGAAGTTCTCAATCTCCGCCACAAAACCCGCGCCGAACACCGTGCAGACTTCCTTCGGCCAGCTCGAATCGCCTTCCGCCGAATAGACCAACTGACCGCACGAGCCATCGGCGAACTCCACCTGCGCCGTCACGCTATCCGGGAACGGCAACCGACCGCTCGCCGGCCACGTCGTCTGCGCGGAGACGCGCACCGGCTTCGAGTCGAACAGGAAACAAAAGTAATCGAGGAAGTGACACGCCTCGCCGAGCACGCGGCCGCCGCTCTCCGCGTAGTTCGCATACCAGTGCGCCGGGTCCAGCTTGCCCGGCGACACGCGAAAGCTCGCCGTCTTCGGACCCGGAGTTGCGCGCAAGAGCTTCTTCAACTCCACGCTCGCGCCTGCGAACCGCCGGTTAAACCCGACCTGCACCGAGCCGGAACTCTTCGCCAGCACTGCATCGATCTCCGCCAGCTCTTCACGCGTGAGACAAAGCGGCTTCTCCACGAACACATGCCGACTCGCTGACAACGCCGCCTTCACAATCGGCGCGTGGAGATGATGCCGCGTCGCGACGATGACTGCGGCCGATTCCTTCTTCGCGAACAGCGCCGCATAATCCGTCGCCGCCTCTGCGAAGCCGAACTTCGACTTCACGTGATTCGCGGAGAGCGCCGTGTTGTTCACGACCGTGCCGAACGGAACCTTGTCCTTGAGATGCGGCAGCAACATCGTCCGCGCGAAATTCCCGGCGCCGATGACGTCGAGCCGCGCGACAGGCGAGGACAAACGCGATGTTTCCGTAGAGGCTGCGGGGGCCTCTTTCAACGTTGAACGTTGAACGTTGAACGCTGAACGTTCAGCTTTTTGGTATTCGAGCACCACGCCCACTTCCTTCGCCGCACCTTCTCCCAGCAGCTCCTGATACGCGCCGAGCGAGTCCGCGAACGGCACGCGCCGCGTCGTGATCGCGCCGAGGTCGAGCTGGCCCGTCTTCATCAAGTGCAGGCACGCATCGAAGTTCCGTTGCTCCGTCCAGCGCACGTAGCCGATTGGATAATCCGTTCCGCCCCATTCATAAGCCGGGTCGTAGCGGCCCGGCCCGTAGCTGCGCGAGTAACGCACTGAAATTTCCTTCTCGTAAGCGTACTTCCAGAGCAGGTCCACCTTCGTGTTGCCCACGACCACGATGCGACCGCGATCCCGCAGCGCGTCGATGGCTTGTTCCGTCGGCGAATTGTTCTGCGTCGCCGTCGCCAGCACCACCGCATCGACCCCGAAACCGTCCGTCCAGGCGCGCACCTCGTCCGCGAGATTTTGCTGACTCGGGATGACAAACTTCTCCGCGCCCATTGCTTCGGCAAAAGACTTCCGCGCCAGAGCGAGATCGACCGCCATCACCCGCACGCCGTTCGCACGCAGCAACGCCGTGATGAGCAAGCCGACCAATCCCTGCCCCGTCACCAGCACGCGCTCGCCCATCGTCGGCTCCAACTGGCGCACCGTCTGGAGCGCGATGGAAACAATCGTCGTGTAAGCCGCCTGCCAGTTCTCGACGCCTTCCGGCACCTTCGCCGCCAGCATGTCCGGCACGGCGACGTACTCGGCGTGAAACGCGCACTCGGCCCCACCTATGGCCACGTTGTCGCCGACGCGCAGACGAGTGTTCAACGAATCGACGGCTTCCACCACTCCCGCCGCACTGTAGCCAAGCGGCGTCGGGGTTTCGAGGCGATTACGCACCTTGTCCAGCGCCGCTTTCCAGCCGAGCGTCTTCGCCGTGTCGAGAACCTTGCGCACCTGATCCGGCCGCGCCTTGGCCTTCTGAAGCAGGTTCATCTTCGCCTGTTCGACCTTCATCTTCTCCGTGCCCACGCTGATCACCGAATGCGTCACGCGCACCAGCACTCCGCCGGGCGGCGGCGTGGGCGCGGGCACGTCCTGAAGTTCCAGCCGTCCGTCCTGATATTGAGCGATCTGTTTCAAAGTCTGAGTTGTTGAAATTCTATACCGCAAATCTGCTGACCGATCCAACCATTGAACGGCAGGAAGCTTCAACGCTTAAGCCGTCGTTACAGTTTGCTGACGATCCACCGATGCTTCCCGCGCGACGTCTTCTCGGTTTCGGCGACTTCACGCAGCGACACCGTGAAGTCATCTCCCAGCTTCCGGCGGATGCCTGCTTCGATCTGTGGCAATCGCGTGCGCGAAAAGTTCGGCCCCGGCACGAAACGAAACTCCGCCTTGCCGCGTTCCTCCTGATAAAACTGCACGGCATACAGATCATCGAAGATCGTGTCGTGCATATTGAACGCCGTAAGCGAAATCTTCCGCCCGCCCGCCGTCACCAGAAACTCCTGCTCACGTCCATCCACCGCTGAAGCCGCCGGCCACGGGAACTCCAGTTCACCATCCGTGCGCGGATCAGCCAGCCGCACGTAATCGCCCGTGCGATAGCGGATGAGCGGCATCGCAAGGTTGTGAAAGCTCGTTCCGATCACTTCGCACAAGCCGTCCTCGTTCGGCTCACCAAACTCCACGAACCCATACGTCGGCCAGAAGTAGAACAGCTCGGACTTCCGTCCTTCGCCTGCCAGCACGACGCGTTCGCTGTGACCGTACCAGCGATAGACGCGGCATTTGAAGACGCGTTCGAGCAGCCGCTTTTGCGGAAGGGTCAGCCGCTCGGAACCGGCGAGCAGTCCTCGCAACGGCGTGCGCCACGACTGGCCGGCGCGTTCGAGAAATTCCGCGAGCTGCAAGGCGGCGCTCGGATAGGCGTGCAACAGGTCCGGCTTGAAGCGCTCGATGGCGGCCAGGTATTCGGGCAACCGTTCCTCCGTCAGATGATACGACGAGAGCATGAGCCAGTCGCGCGTCGCGTCGTAGCTCGCAATGTTGCCGCCCGCCTTGTCGCTCGTCACGTGACCGCGAATCACCGCGAGCCGCGCGCCATCGAAGTAGCCGGCGCGTTTCCACTGCGCTTCGAGGAACGCCTGTTCCTTGGGACGACCGACTCCTTTCTGCAAATAGAAGCCGACGGGCATACCGGTCGAGCCGCCGGTCGTGATGTAGAGCCGCTGCTTCTTCGGAACCGCCGAGGAGACCATCGCCTCCCGATGTTCGAGCAAATCCTGCTTCGTGAGCAGCGGACACTCGCGCAGATCATCCGTGCTCTTCAACAGCTCAGGACGAAAGCCTGCCTTCGCGAAACGCTCCTGGTAGAACGGACAATAGTTCCCGGCCTGGATGAGCGTCTGACGAAGCTGCTTGAGCTGGTACTCCTGAATTTGTTCCAGCGACCAACTCTCCACGTC
>CAMCCU010000390.1 GCA_945872975.1 Pedosphaera parvula Ellin514 | reverse complement strand
GATCGAGTCCTTTACCGTCGCGTCTATCCGGCGGAATTCCTGGAGCTGGCGCAACCTCACGGAGTCACCGGCACCGTGGTGGTCGAAGCCAGCCCGTGGCTCGAAGACAATCAATGGGTGCTGGACGTCGCCAGGGAACATCCGTGCATCCGTGGCGTCGTGGGCAACGTGAAGCCTGGTCGCGCAGAGTTCTCATTCGAGCTGAAGCGGTTCGCCCGCAATCCGCTCTTTTGCGGCATCCGCGTCGGCGTGTGGGAGAAAGCCACGCTCGCTGATTCGGCGGTGTTGCGTGACCTCCGCCAACTCGGCGATCTCGGACTTGCACTTGATGTCCTGACTGGTCCAGAGCGATTGACAGAAGTCGCGCGTTTAGCGGAAGCGATCCCCACGCTGCGTATCATCATCGACCATTGCGCGAACGTGCGCGTGGACGGCAAGGCTCCGCCCGCTGCATGGCTCAATGGTTTGCGCGCGTGCGTCGCACATCGCAACGTGTTTATGAAAGTCTCCGGGCTGGTCGAAGGCACGGGGCGCGATGATGGCTCTGCGCCATCAGACGGAACATTTTACGAACCGACACTTGCGGCGGTGTGGCATTCGTTCGGCGAGGACCGCGTCATCTTCGGCAGCAACTGGCCGGTCAGCGCGCGCTTCGCCAGCTACGCCACGGTCTTCAGCATCGTCGCCTCCTACGCTCGTGGACTTGGCCCGGTGGCGGCGGAGAAGTATTTTTCACGCAATGCCGCCACGGCCTATGGGCTGCGCATCTCATGACAACCTGCGCTTTCATCCTTCGTTCCACGTGGAGCCTGTTCACCATCCGTCGCCTGTTGCCACTGGCGGTGGTGTGCGCGCACCTGCTGGCCATGACAGATGTCGTCGCTGCCGAGCGTGTGCCGTGGAGTTCCGGTCGCGTCGTTGGTTCGCCCAATCCTCCCGCGCCCTACGCCGTCCGCCGCATTCATCCGCAGATCAACTTCGAAAGCCCGGTGGATCTTTGCTTCGCGCCGGACGGAGGCAGGTTGTTCGTCGCAGAGCAGGGCGGAAAGATTTGGTCGTTTGATCCCGCGACACCAGGCGCAAGTCCGTCGCTGGCGATTGATCTGCGGAAGCATCACCGCCCGTTCGACAACGTTCTTGGATTCACCTTTCACCCGGGGTTTGCCACCAACCGTTTCATCTTCATCAACTACAACGAGCCGGGCGGACGCGAGAATGGTTCCTTCGTTTCGCGGTTCACCCTGTCAGCGGCGAACCCGCCGACGATCGATCCGGCGAGCGCGCAAGTGATTCTCCGCTGGTTCAGTGGCGGACACAATGGCTGCACGCTCGCCTTTGGTCCCGACGGCAAGCTCTACATCTCAGCGGGCGACTCCGCAGATCCCGATCCACCGGATGGCAAACGGAGAACGGGCCAGGACTTGAGCGACTTCCTCGCGTCGATTCTCCGCATCGACGTGGACCGTGCCGATGGCACAAACGCCTACAGTGTCCCGTCGGACAACCCATTTGTGAACACGCCCGGAGCGCGTCCTGAGGTTTGGGCGTTCGGGTTTCGGAATCCATTTCGCATGAGCTTCGACCGTGCGACGGGCGACCTCTGGGTGGGCGATGTTGGCTGGGAACTGTGGGAGATGGTTTACCGCGTGCAGCGCGGCGGGAACTACGGCTGGCCGATCAACGAAGGCCCGAACCTCAACGTCCGCACGGATGTCCGGCCCGGTCCTGGCCCCATCCTGCCGCCCGTCCATTCCGTTCCGCACAGCGACGGCGCGAGCATCACGGGCGGTCAAGTGTATCACGGCAAGCGTCTGCCTCGACTCAGCGGCGCTTACATTTACGGCGACTGGGAGACGGGCAAGTTCTGGGCGCTGCGTCACGAGAACGGCCGGCTCATCTCGAACGACGAGCTGTGCGATTCGTCGCTCAAGCCGGTTTCCTTCGCGCTCGATCCGCGAGGTGAGCTGGTCATCCTCGACTTCACCGGAGGACTCTACGAGCTGACGCCCAACGTCGCGCCCGCCGCGAACGAATCCTTCCCACGCAAACTCACCGAGACGGGATTGTTCACGTCAGTCGCGCCGCTGAAGCCCGCGCCGGGCACCGTGACTTACTCGATCGCCGCGCCGATGTGGAACGATCACGCCACTGCGGAATGGTTGCTGGCCGTTCCCGGCCCGGAGCCGATCGTGACGGCGGGCGGCGTTGGCAACATCACTGGCGGAACGTGGCTTTTCCCGACGAACACGGTCCTGGCGCGAACGCTGACGCTCGAACTCGAAGATGGAAATCCTTCGTCCTCGCGCCGAATCGAAACGCAACTGTTGCACTGGGACGGACAGGCGTGGAATCCCTACAGCTATCGGTGGAGGACGAACGGCTCGGATGCGGACCTCGTTGGCAACGCTGGAACGAATGACACTTTCGCCGTCCGGGATCCGCTGGTGCCCGGCGGCATTCGCGAAACGCCGTGGCGGTTCATGAGCCGCGCGGAATGTCTCCGCTGTCACAACGCCTGGGCTGGAGAGACGCTCACGCTGAACTGGCTTCAGCTCGGCGCGAAGAACTCTTCCGGTGCGAATCGGACGGCGCTGGAGAACCTCGTCGCCGCCGGGGTTGTGAAGGTGAAGGTCAAACCGGAGCAGTCCGCCGCACTGGTGAATCCTCACGACACCTCGCAACCGGTGACCGAGCGCGCCCGCTCCTGGCTGCACGCGAATTGTTCCGCCTGTCATCGCTTCGGCGCAGGCGGCGCGGTGGCCATCCACTTGAATTACGACAAGCCATCGAACGAATGGCGCGCCATCGACGAGCGGCCGAGACGCGGTGAATTCGGGCTCGACGATGCGCGCATCATCGCGGCGGGCGCACCTTACCGTTCGGCGCTGTTCTACCGCCTGTTCACTGAGGGCTCCGGTCACATGCCGCAGATAGGATCGCGTCTGGTCGATGATGTCGGTGCGCGCGCGGTGCGGGATTGGATCCGCTCGCTGCCATCGTCAGGCAGTAACAGGGTGCCCCGGTCGGCTGGTCCGGAAGAGATATTCGCGCAGACGAGCGGGGCGTTGCGGTTGCTCGACCTGATCACGGAGGTTCCGCCGGGCCTCGCCCGGCATCCGGCTGAACTGGAAAAGCACCGCAAGGTTCGCGATGACTTCGCCGCGCGCGCCGCCGCCCAGACGAACGCGATGGTGCGCGATCTCTTTCAACGCCTGCTGCCCGCGTCACAGCGGCGGCACACGCTGGGGAGCGACATTCAGCCGCAAACAATTCTCGCGCTGACCGGCGACGCGGCGCGGGGCAGGGGAGTGTTCGAAGGCGTCTCGCAATGCTCGCGCTGTCACGTTCACTCCGGTGCGGGAAGAAACTTCGGACCGGACTTGTCCGCCATCGGCAGCCGCTACAGCCGCGCCCAGCTTCTCGAACAAATTCTCACGCCGTCGAAGATCATCGCTTCGGAATTCAAGACGATGGTTGTGACTCTGGCGGATGATTCCGAAGTCAGTGGGTTCGTCGTCCGGCAAAGCGCCACCGAGCTCGTGCTCCGCGATGAATCACTCGCCGAACGTCGCTTCAATCGGTCCGAGCTGAAGGACACGCGCGAATCGAGCCTGTCGGCGATGCCGGAAGGATTGCTCGCGCCGCTGACACCTCAGGAAGCCGCCGACTTGATGGAATTCCTCTTCGCTTCAAAAGCCTCGCCTGCCCGATGAGAAGGAAGACGAGAGATCTCGACTCCACTCGCAACGTCGCCGCTTGCCAAGGCCCCGACCACCGCTAACCTGCCGGCATCGTTCATGGACACTGCGCCGTTAAAAACTCTGTACTACAAGCGTTCACACTTCGTCACGCATCTGCCGGTGAACTATCTCTACACGCCATCGCACGCGTGGGTCGGACCGGCGGGCGACGGTCGCTGGCGCATCGGGCTGACGAAGTTCGCGACGCGAATGCTCGGCGAGATGGTGGATCACGGCTTCGAGATCGAAGCGGGCACCGCGGTTCAATGCGGGCAGATCATCGGCTGGGTGGAAGGCTTCAAGGCGATCTCGGATTTGTTCTGCGTGGTGGAAGGCCAGTTCGTTGGGCCGAACACCGCGCTCAAGGAAAGCATCCGTCTCATCTCGAAGGAGCCGTTCGGTGGCGGCTGGCTTTACGAAGCGACCGGCCAGCCGGACGCAAAGTGCCTGGACGTTCACGCGTATCGCGACCTGCTCGACAAGGCGATTGACCGCATCCTGGCGCAGCAAAAAGGCGACGAGAAGGAATGAGCATTATGGAAACGAGTCCCGTGAACGCCGTCAAACAAGCCCGCTACATCATGGTGGGCGGCTTCCTCGGCGCAGGAAAGACCACTGCGATCTGCAAGCTGGCGAAGCATCTCAGTGAACAAGGATTGCGTGTTGGCTTGATCACGAATGATCAAGGGAACCAGCTGGTCGACACGGCCATGCTCGCCTCGAACGGCTTCCCAGTGGAGGAGATTTCCGGCGGCTGTTTCTGCTGCCGGTTCAATTCGCTCGTGGACGCCGCGAAGAGGCTCGCGGCCGACTCGCGGCCGGATGTGTTCATCGCGGAACCGGTGGGAAGCTGCACCGATCTCGTCGCCACGGTGAGCTATCCGTTGCGACGCATCTACGGTGACGAGTTCGCCATCGCTCCGCTCAGCGTGCTCATCGATCCAGTCCGTGCCCAGCGCGTGCTCGGGCTCGTGGAGGGCGGAAAGTTTTCGGAAAAGGTCAGCTACATTTACCGCAAGCAACTCGAGGAAGCGGACATCATCGTCATTAACAAACGGGAGCTGCTGACCGAGCCGGAACTCGTGCGTCTTCGCCAGGCGCTGGCGGAACATTTTCCCGGACGAGAGGTTCTCGAAGCATCGGCGAGAACGGGCGTCGGACTTGGCGACTGGTTTCAACGCATCACGACCCAGCAACAGGTCATGCGCGCGACCATGCCCGTGGACTACGAGCTCTACGCCGAGGGCGAGGCGCTGCTCGGCTGGCTCAATGCCACTGTGGACCTTCGAGGTGATGAACCCTTCGACGGCAACGCCGCGCTCCAACGCTTCGCCGAGACGATGCAGAAGCGGCTGGCCGAGCAGGGGGCGCAGATCGCGCACCTCAAGATAACGCTCGATCCCGAGGAAGGCATCGGGGATCTCGCCGTGATCAATCTCGTCCGCAACGACTACGTTCCCGAGCTTTCGCAAGAGCTTCAAGATCCACTGCAAGCGGGTCAGCTCATTGTGAACGTCCGCGCGGAAGTCGCACCGGAGATTCTCAAGTCCGCCCTCGATGAAGCCTTGGTGAGTTGCTTCGGTGGCGGCGAAGGCGTTCGCGGAGTGCTGGAGCACATCGAGTTCTTCCAGCCCGGCAAGCCCCAGCCGACGCACCGCATCTCGGTTCCATAAGCTCGCGCAGGCGTGCAGGGAAAAGGTTGGACTCGCTGCGTCGCGTTCGTAACCTCGCGCCATGCTTTCGCGCAGACGATTCGTCGCCGGTATCTCCTCTGGTCTGAGCCTCGCCGGGTTCGCCTCGCCATACTC
>CAMCCU010000389.1 GCA_945872975.1 Pedosphaera parvula Ellin514 | reverse complement strand
ACGGGCGGCTTGGAGGGATCCCTTGGATATACCAGCACGAGCGGCACGGCGGCGCGGCCGAAGCGCTTGAGCTCTTGCGTGATGTCGTCTGGCACGAGCGTGTAATCCCCGAGCAGCACGACGGCGTTTATCTCTTCGAGTTTCTTGCGCACGGACTCGATCTCGATGCTGGTCTTCTTGTTGGCCTGACAGGTCACGCACCAGTCCGCCGTGAAATCGACGAAGATGGGCCGGCTTTCCGCGCGTGCTTTCTCGACCGCTTCACGGCTCCACGATTGCCAGGCGATGCCGCCGGGTTCGATCTGAATTTTGCCGGAAGTGATCTTCGGTGGCGTGCGCCAATGAAGCTGCTTCTCCAGCGCGAGAGCGTAACCGCCGGCGAGGAACGTGAGGCTGAGAAGCATCGCCAGGCCTTTGCGTTTGGTGCCGCGCTGGACGAATTCACCCCACGTCCACGCCGCCAGTGCGACGAAGACGAGGAAGATACCGATCCAGAGCACGCCGCCGGTTCCGTAGTGCCGGCTCACGAGCGAGAGCAGCCAGATGGCGGTGGCGAGCATCGGGAAGCCCATCGCGTTCTTGAAGCGTTCCATCCACGCGCCGGGTTTCGGCAGGAACTTTAGCCACTTGGGCTGGAAGCTGAGAATGACGTACGGCGCGGCCAGCCCGGCTCCCACGGAGAGAAACATCAACACGATGATGGGAGCCGGTTGCGCGAAGGCAAACCCCAGCGCGCCCGCGAGAAACGGCGCGGAACAAGGCGTGGCGAGCGCGGTGGCGAGGATGCCGTTGAAGAACGCGCCGCTCGCGCCTTCCTTGGATGCGAGTGTGGAGGCGGTGCCCATCGCGCCGCCGCCGAGCGTTACTTCAAACAGGCCGAAAAGATTCAACGCCACCAGCGTGACCATCACCACCATGCCGACGAGGAAGTAGGGATTGCCGAACTGCATGCCCCAGCTGGCAAGGCGTCCCGCGCTTTGCACGCCGATGACGATTCCAGCGAGGATCAGGAACGAGAAGAGCACGCCGAGTCCGTAGATGACTCCGAGCTTGCGGACGCGGGCGGGCGATTCGTGCGCCTGCGCGACGAACCCGAAAATCTTCAGCGCGATGACGGGTAGAACGCACGGCATCAGGTTCAGGATGAGCCCACCGACGAAGGCGAGACCGAGCCAGGCGATCAGCGACTTCTTCTCGCCGCCGGACAGCAATGTTGTCGTGGGCGAGCCGGTCTGACTCTTTCCCTCGATGGAAATTTTCACGTGAACGGCGGAGGGTTGAGAGTTCGTGGATTGCTTTTCGATCAGGAGACCTGCCACCTCCGTCGGCCAGTTTCCTTCCAGCTTCTCGACTTGTTTTCGAACGCGAACTTTTCCTGCGTCCGCCGGGACGACCTCCGTCGATGCGGAAACCGTCACGTTGCTGGAGGTGTTCGGGAAGAAGTCTGCCTCTGCGTTCGGTGTCGAGCTGGTCCATTCGATGAGGAGAGGACGCTTGTCACCGTCGGGTTCCTTTTCCCACCAGGCGCGTGCGAACGATGCCGGCCTGGGTTGTGGGAGGGCTTTCTTCCAGGTCTCTATGAAGGCGGCCTGCGGCGAGGGTTTGGATTCATCGCCGATGATCAGGCTGCCGGTGACGCGTGACTTCGCGGGGAGGCAGAGGTCCGCGCATTCCAGCCAGGAAACGAGCGCGCTGAGGTCGGCTTTTCCTGGAGAGGCGGTGGGAGAGATGGAGAGCGGGATGATGAGGACGACTTCGTTGTGATAAACGTAGGTGATGATTCCGGCGGAGACTAGTTTTTCAGGCGCGGGCCAGAGAATTTCACCGGGGAGAATTTCGGGAGGCAGCGTCCAGTCCACTTTCGTTGCTGCGCCCGAGTCGCCGCCGTTCTCCCAATACGTATGCCACCGGGGCGCCATTTGCAGATGGATACCCGCCCAGACCGTCTCTCCGGGGCGCGCGGCAAGATGGGAGAGGACGACTCGCGCTGTGGTGTTGGCAGCCGGTGCGGAGGCGGTGAACAGCGTCGCGAGGAGGAGCAGGACTATACTTCGCATGAAGCGCATGTCGGATTAGATGCCTGAACCTTACGAAAAATGGAATGTATTTAGGGTGAACGGCGAAGGGGGCGGGTTCGGGCGAGTCCTGGTTCGTCGGGTCAAGTGCCAGGCTGTGACGATGCTTGTGGGCAGAAAAAGCTGTTGACCCTTAATTTGACGCTTTGTTACCTTCCGCCCCGTGAATTTGCCGGACTCTTTGCTTTTGGTGGTGCGCGTCGTCGTAGTTGACTGACGCGGCCGGAAGCGTGTTCGTGCTCCAGGTCGCCCGCCGTTCCCTCCGGGACGCGGGTTTTTTGATTTAAACAACTATGCGACATACAATCTCGGTGCTGGTCGAAAACAAGTTTGGCGTGCTCACCCGCGTGGCCGGCCTATTCAGCGGGCGCGGCTATAATATCGACACGCTCAACGTCGGCCCGACCCACAATCCCAAGATGAGCCGCATGACCATCGTCACGCGTGGCGACGACGCGACCGTCGACCAGATCGTCAAGCAGTTGAACAAGCTGGTGAACGTTCTGGAGGTCCAGGATTTCCGCGACGGCGACTACGTGGACCGCGAGCTGGTGCTCGTGAAGGTTAAAGTGGATTCCAAGACGCGCGCCGAGATCATGCAGATCGCGGACATCTTCCGCGCGAAGATCGTCGATGTGCAGCCGCAGTCGCTGACCGTGGAAATCACGGGCAACGAGAGCAAGGTCGAGAAGTTCCTCGAACTGATGAGCACGTTCGGCGTGACCGGCCTGACCCGCACGGGCAAGGTGGCTTTGCAGAGGAAATAGCCCGCGAGAAATCGATTCCCGTCCAAGATTGAATTTTCTAACCATCAACCAAGAACCATCCCATGCCCGCAAAAGTATTTACCGACAAAGACGCTGACTTGAATGTGCTGAAGAACAAGACGCTCGCCGTCCTTGGCTTCGGCTCCCAAGGCCATGCCCACGCGCTCAACCTCAAGGACAGCGGATTGAACGTCATCATCGGCCTCTACGAAGGCAGCAAGTCCATCGCAGTCGCCAAGCAGAAGGGCTTCGAAGTTTATCCGACGGCGGAAGCGGTGCGCCGCGCTGACGTGATCATGGTCGCGCTGCCGGACACCAAGCAGGCTGCGGCGTACGAGAAGGACATCGCGCCGAACCTGACGAAGGGCAAGACGCTGGTCTTCTCGCACGGCTTTGCGATTCATTTCAAGACCGTCGTTCCGCCGAAGAATGTGAACGTGATCATGGTCGCGCCGAAGGGCCCGGGCCACATCGTCCGCCGCCAATACACCGAAGGCAAAGGCGTGCCGAGCTTGATTGCCGTTTATCAAAACCCTGGCAAGGATGCGAAGAAGATCGCGCTCGCCTGGGCGAAGGGCATCGGCGGCACACGCGCCGGCGTGCTCGAAACCGACTTCAAGGAAGAGACTGAAACGGATCTGTTCGGCGAGCAGACGGTGCTGTGCGGTGGTTGCACGGCGCTGGTGAAGACTGGCTTTGAGGTCCTCGTGGAAGCGGGTTACTCGCCGGAGATGGCGTACTTCGAGTGCTTGCACGAGCTGAAGCTGATCGTCGATCTGATGAACGAAAAAGGCATCGCTGGCATGCGCTTCTCGATCTCCGAGACCGCGAAGTGGGGCGATGTGAGCGTCGGACCGAAGATCATTGATGCTGGCGTGAAGAAACGCATGCAGGCGGCCTTGAAAAACATCCAGTCCGGCAAGTTTGCCAAGGAATGGGTCGCCGAATACAAGGGCGGCTACAAAAAATACAACGCGCTGCTCAAGGCGGATGAGAAGCATCTCATCGAGAAGACCGGCGAGCGTCTGCGCGGCATGATGCCGTGGATGCCCAAGCGCAACATCAAGGGCGCACAAGCGGCTTACTAAGTCGCGAAGAGTTTGAGTTTGTCTGCCGCCGGAGGCTTCGTGCTTCCGGCGGCTTTTTGTTGGCGCGTGACGCAACGAACGCCTCGGGATGGTGTTTAGATGGAGGTGATGGTTTCGAGTTCTGCTCTGCCAGTTGGCGAAACACTTTCAAATATCATGCAAAATACGCGACGAGCCTGGTCGGGGATTGGATTCGTGATGGTGACATTATTCTGTCTTGGGACGCCGCGTGGGGCGATGGCTGGCGTGAGCGTGAACCCCTACGAATGGATCGTGGAAAGGAACCCATTCGGTCTCAGGCCGCCGCCGTCTGCGGTTGTTCAACCTCCAGAGCCACCGTCGCCACCGGCTCCTTTGGCGACGGTGGAAGTGGCCGGCATCGTCACCGTTCTTTCCAGTCCACGCGTGTTGCTGGAGATTGTGCCTGGGCCGGGCAAGCCGATGTTGAAGCCGGTTTTGGGAGTAGGCGAGAGAGTGGATACGGTGGAGGTCGTCTCTATCAGCATCGAACGAGGTGAGGTGGTCCTGAGAAACGGGAACGTTACCACGAACGTTCCGTTGAGAATGGCGAAAGCCGGATTGCCGTCAGCTCCCGTTGGACCCATACCGCCGGCGCGGCCGACCGGTGCTTCGCCAGCGGCGAGCCGAAGTGGCGTCGCGTTGGGCGGAGGAGTTCCCGTGCCGGAGCGAAGGAGTCTTCCGTCGTTCCCAGCGCTGCCTCAGGTAGGCCGGTTTAACCAGTCGCCGAATCCGGCGGTGCAGTGAGTGGGAGCGGCGGCGAGAACGAGTGGCTGTTTCCAGTCGCAAATAGCAGCTCAAGCTTCGAGGGGATCAGCCGAAATTTGCAGTGGTGCCAGTCGTGGCATTAACTTATGTTTCACCTCATGAAGCGGATTGGATCAAATCTGGTTTGGCTGACGGCCGTCGTTGTTCTGGTTGGCGGACGCGAGCGCGTCATGGCCGACACGAAGGCGAATCCTTACGATGCCATCGTGGAGCGCAATCCATTCGGATTGAAGCCGCCACCGCCACCCGCGCCACCCGAAGATCCCAGTTCCAAGCTGCCGCCTGCGCCGTTGGCGACGGTCGAGGTGACGGGCATCACGAGCATTCTTTCGAGCAAGCGCGCGTTGCTGGAGATCGTTCCCGGTCCCGGCAAGCCGATGCTCAAGCCGATCCTTTCCGAAGGCGAACGGGTGGAGTCGATTGAAGTGGTTTCCATCAACGTGGAAAAGAACGAGGTGACCATCAGGAACGGTGGCGTCATTACCAACCTGACTTTCAAGATTGCGAAATCCACGCCGGGACCGGTTGCACCGGGAGCGCTTCCTCCTCCGGTACCTGGCTCCGTGCCTCCGCCGATTCCGCCGCAGACCACGCTTAATAATTATGGAACCGGACGGGGCGGCGGAGTTCAGATGGGCGGCGGTGCTCCAGCGGCCAGCCATGCTGGGGTCGGTGGGAATCCCAATGCTGGCTTTGGCGGTGCCAATGCTTCGGCAATGACCGCCGGGGGCGACAGCGCGTTCCGGAGTATTCCGTCACGAAATATCCGGGCGAACCAGCAGGCAGAAGCCCCGGTGTCGGCGGTGGAAAGTGTCCTTCAAGTTGAGGAGAATCGGATTCGAA
>CAMCCU010000388.1 GCA_945872975.1 Pedosphaera parvula Ellin514 | reverse complement strand
GGTTACGAGTATTACGCCGGGTCGAATCCGACCGATGGAAGCTCCTTCTTCCGCTTCCGGATTGAACAGATTCCCGGTCAGCCGACTCGCAAGAACCTCGTCTTCAGCCCGCGGGTTCCAGACCGTATCTACGCCATCCACTACAAGCTCGATTTCAACTCGTCCGACTGGGAGAAGCTGAACGGGTTCTCAGTGAGTGATGCCGGTCCGCAGCGCACGGTCACCGACATGCACGCGACGGAGACGAACAAGTTTTATCGCGTCGAAATCTCGATACCCTGACGGTTCAAGTTTCACGCCGGTCCGGCGGGAGAACGTTTGCGCGACGTTTCTCCCGCCGGATTTTTCGTCGAAGCAGGAATTGACAGCGCGGCGGCGAGGCTTTATCCGGAGTTGGTCAATAAACCAACATTAGGAGAATAGAATCATGAATGTTCATTTTCGCACGCTGACGGTGGTAACGGTCCTCGGTGGTCTCGCGTTGAGTCGATCCGCAGGCATCGCCGGGGAGGAACGCGGCTTCTATGCCGGCGCCGATCTCGGCGGCGCCATCGCGGAGAGCACCAGCCTCAGGGAATTCCCGGACGCGACGCCCGGAGGCGATGTGAAGTTTCATCCCGGCGCCCGGCTTAGTCTCAACGGCGGCTATCGGTTCAACAACTGGTTCAGCCTCGGCGCGGAAACCGGCGTCATCGTCAATGAGGCGAAGGCCGCGGATATCACCCTGTCGCAGACGCCGTTCCTGGCAAACGTGGAGTTTCGCATGCCGAACAAATCGCCGATCGAGCCTTACATCGGTGGCGGGCCGGGTGTCTCGGTGAGCGTCATCGCTCTGGATGATGATGGGTTGAACAGCGGCAGCAACGTCGACGGCAGCGCGGGGGACGCGGTGTTCGCGTGGCAGGCTTACGCCGGTGTGCGTTACAAGATCAACGAAACGATGTCCGTCGGCGTCGTCTATAAATACTTCGAGGCGGACGCCCCGACCTGGGATGTCGGTGGCACGTCGCAGGACATTCGCTTCGGGCGCGCCCATGTCCATTCGTTCAGCGCGAGCTTCCTGTGGAACTTCTAGCGGAATGGTAACCGCACCACCGTCCGGCTACTTCCCGACGCCGAGGTCGAGGCATTGCAATGACCGGGCGTCGCGGACGTAGAGCTTCCCGTTGGCGAAGGCGGGATGGCTCCACGTGTTGCCACAAACCTGGATTCGGCCCAACTCCGTGTATTTCTCGGCGCTGGCCGCGAGCAGCAGCAACGTGCCGTCCTCGGTCAGCGCGAGCAGGTTTTTCCCGAGAACAATGGTCGACGCATAGTCTTTCCGGCCGAGGCCGAATCCCGCTTGAGACCACTTGAGGGCTCCGGTGGTGGCGTCGACGCAGACGTAGTCCTTGTTCGCGCCCTGGCAATAGAGATGACCATCGGCCAGCACGGGAGTGGCGAGGTTGATCTTCAAATCCTTGTTCGTCCAGGCCTCGGTCGCCTTGAATCCGCCCGAGTCCTTCTCGACGCGGATGGCGAGCAGCCCGAAGGTATGCGAGTTCACGATGATCTGATTGCCGGCCACGACTGGCGACGCCGCGTGGCGCTTGGCGTTGGTCTTGAGCGGGACGCGCCAGAGGATTTTCCCTGATTCCACGTCCGCTCCGAGCACGGCCTCCGCCGTAAACGCCAGCACCTGCCGGACGCCGCCGAGCGTCGCCATCATGAACGAGGAATATGCAGCCTCGTCATCTCCTGATTGCCACAGGACTTTGCCGGTGAGTTTGTCGAAGCAGACCAGGCTCGCGCCCTTCGTGCCGCCGACCGGCACGATGACGCGGTTGCCATCAATGACGCCTGAGCCGTTGTTCCCGCGTCGCGTGGCGGTGCCTTCATTGGCTTTTTTGCCGAGAAATTTCACGCCGAAATCCTTCTCGAAGCTGGTCTGCCAGATTGTCTTTCCGTTCGCGAGACTGAGGCAGCGGAACTCGCCGTTGCACGACTGCACGTAGAGCCGGTCGCCATCGATGGTCGGCGTGGCGCGCGGGCCGGCGCCCCATTCGTCCTGGAAACGATCCGCATAATCGACCTTCCACAATTCCTTCCCGGTGGCGGCGTCCAGCACATGCGCGACTTCGTGAGTGCCGTTCTCATCGAGGTAGACGACTTTGTTTCCCGCGACCACGGGTGCGGAATGTCCCCCGCCGACTGCGACCTTCCAGAGTGGCTGGAGCTCCTTGGGCAGGCTTTGCAGGGAGACGGCGCTGCCGGCGTGCCCGTTGCGATCCGGGCCTCGCCACTGCGGCCAGTCGCTGGCGTGAGCCGTGAGGCCGGCAAAAACGAGAGTGAACAGGACGGTCTTGAATGGGTGAGAGGGCATGTTCATGGCAATGCGATGTAAGTAGGCGAAACGGACGACCGTCTCAATCTGTTTCTTCAACGATGGCCTGAGGCGCGACGATCGTCGCTCACCAGGTTCCGTCCACGAGCAAGGCTGTGGCGTTGCGTGCGAGGTCGGCGGCGATGAGCGGAAGAGCCTGGCGTTCGGCGCTGGCTAGATCACCGCCGATGCGGATGTCGGAGTGGCCGGTGAGTTTCTTGTCGAGCAGCAGCTTGCCGCTGACGCGATCGCGTGCGGTCACCTGGGCCGTGATGGTGAGCCGGTAATCGCGCGGTGTGAGAACATCGCGGGATTGGAAGGAAAGCGAGTGACGCTCGTAGCTGACGATGGTGCCGCCGAGGACGATGTCGCCCTCGTTCTGAGAATTCAGCGTGTAGGTGCCGTCCTGCTGCAACTGCCGGCGTAGCGCGAAGCTGACGGCTTCGATCAGGCGTGGCTCCACCGTCTTGTTCTCGAAGGGATTGACCTGGATGGAACGTGTCCCTGCGCTCTCGCCATTGCTGGGGCCGAGCCGGTAAGCGCAGCCGTTCAGCCCGAGGAAGGCCGTCGCGAGGCTGAGCAGGACGAGGCGGCGCATGTCACTTCTTTTGCTGCTGGGCAATGGCATCAATCCGCTGGCGGGCATCTTCTGCCATGGTCGAATTTGGATCCTTGGCGAGCACGTCGTTGTAGTAAATCTTTGCACCTTCCCACTTGCGGCGCTTCTCGTAGTAGCGGGCGATCTCGTAGCTGCCACGCGCCTGCTCGGTCTTGAGGCTGCTCACCTTTTTCTGCGCCTCTGTCACCCTTGGGTCGGCGGGGTGCAGGGTGGAGAAGTCGTTGAATGTGGCGATGGATTGGGCGGCGATGGACTGATCGTATTCCGCTTTCTTCGCCTGCTTGAAGTAAGTTTCGCCCGCCATATAGAGCGCGTTCACGCCTTCCTTGCGGTCGGCGTATTTGTCTGCGGCACGTTCATAGGCGCGGACCGCTTCGGGATAATCGCTGACAAACTTCCGTTCGTTCGCAGTGCCAATGTTGATCTGTGCCTGCGGAGCGACTTCGCTGTAGGGGCCGTTCTTGATGACTTGTTCGTAGAGCTTGATCGTCTTGTCCATCGAGGGGAACAGCGGCACGTAGCCAAACGCACGGAACCATTGTCCGGCGAGGAAACGATTGGCGATCGTCATCTGGCGCAGGATCACTTCGTCGTAGTTCTCCAGCTTTGGATAACGCTCGATGAGTTTCTGGTAGGCCTTGAACGCGGCTTCGTCCTGCTCCTTCGCCTCATGGCAACGTGCGAGAAGATACTGCCCCTGAGGAGCGTGATCGGAGAACGGCCAGACGCTCACCGTGCGCCGTGCAGCTTTCATCGCGGTGCCGTAGTCCTTCGCGTCGAAGGCAGTTTGCGCGACCTCGAGCTGATCCTTTGCCCGGGTGCGTGTCCATGAGCCGCCGGCACCGGCGCGCTCGTAGCGCCAGCCTTCGCCTGGTGTGAAGATGAGTGGTGCTGGGCAGCGCTCCGCAAACGCGAAAAGAGCCAACGTCACCAAAAGAAAACGCACAGACCAACGGTTCATTTCTGCAACCGTAGAGACACAGCTCAGGCGCGTCAACCGGCAGTCGCTCGCGCCGGTCATGCCGGGTGGACAGAGCTGATCCCGTCATGCAACCTCTGCTTCCTGTGCAGGATTACTGGCCAGCCAGCGTGGTGGGCCATCCTTCTTTTGATCCCCATGGTCAACCTCATCTTTTTGCTGCTTGTTGCTTTTGGACTCGTTACTTTTGGACTTGCACAAGGCTTCGGCAAAGGCGCCATTTTCGCCTCTGGTGATTCCCAATATGCAGGCGTCGATTGACGCGCCCCGCACGAGCGAACGGTCAGTGCTCATTCTACTCTCAAAAAATAATTCCCTAATCCTGAGCCATTTTCAAAACCCCTGTGCGGCCGACGTGACGAGAACTCCACCACCGCAAAAGCTGGAGCATCGGCCCCATGAACCTAGTTTTCAGAAGCCGTTGGAAATCATTTTTTCGAATTGGAGGTTCATGGACAGGCGGAGGCGTCGATACCCCGGAGAATCCGCCCCTCACGTCAGCTACCACACTCCGAGCGGGTCTTGAAAGAGGCGCTACCGAAGCTGATTTACAGAAGCAAACAAAGGGAACGAAGAAGGAAGGAGTTGGCGTTTTGCGGCCCGAACTTTTTGGATCAGGGCCATTCCCAACCGAAAGCCTTGTCCCTTCGTTGCCTTGGCTGCCTTCTGTAAAATGCATTTCGGCAGTCGGGTTCAAAACTGCACCATTTCTGCACCATTTCTGCACCATTTCTGCACCATTTTTTGATTTTGGCCGGTGCAGTTTTGCTTCGAGGCGCGGGACAAGACGGATCGACGGTGTTGCGCGCCACCGGGGCATGGAACATTTTCATGACGCAAGGACGAGGCGCACACAGCGCAACAACAGGACCCGCGAGAGGACACCAAACCACGAGAATCAGCCAGAACGGAAGCAGCGCGGATGGCATGGCAAAACTTTACCGTTTCTTTACCGTTTTACGCCCCATTTATGCTATTCCCGCCGGTCAAGTTTTTGGCGGAGGAAGCCGGGATACGGACGCTGGCACGCTGGCTGGGCATCACATGGATCAGACTGGCCGGGACCTCGGGCAGCCGATCCCGACTGCAAACACCGCGTCCTGACCGTCTCTTTGTAGCACGAGGTTTTGAAATCGAATGCCAGGGCCATGGAGGCCAAGAGTAACAACGTGCGGGGACGCGCAGGAAGGTGCAACGACGCGCAGCATCGCGCCAAAGAAAGGGGCGGGTCCAGGCTTGACGTGAACAGCCGGACCCACTCCGGAGGAGATGAGGCCGAGCGGGTCCTGGCCTTGATCGAAAGCGGCCTCCGCCATGTGCTCCAGGCCCGCCTCAAGAAGACAGGCGCTGCCTGGTTAATCGACCACGCCAACCCAATTGCCCGCTTGCGAGTCCTCAGAGCTAATCGAGATTGCGCTTACTTCTGCGCCCAGTAATCGAGCACGAAGACATCCGCGAGGACCGGTCCGACGGTCGGTGTAAAAGTCTTTCTGTAAATTGCTCTTCTTCCATCCCGCTTTCCCCCTTCGGGGGGAGGCGAAGCGATGGCGAGCGGAGCGAGTCGAGCGCAGCCGAACCCCGAAGGGGGAAAGCGGCTTCGCGCGGGAAAAACTGGTCGAG
>CAMCCU010000387.1 GCA_945872975.1 Pedosphaera parvula Ellin514 | reverse complement strand
GCCGACTTGCGAATGCTGGCCCATGACCTGGCGATACAGGTAGAACGCCGGCTGCGCATCCTGTCGCAGGGCGCCTTCGCTGATCAGCTTCTGGAAATTCTCGCGGCCTTTCGCATAGACGGACGCATCGTAAATGTCCGTGGACGGCGGCAGGTCGATCTCTGGCTTGCTGACGTGGAGAAAGCTGAGGGGATTGCCGGCAGCCATCTGACGCGCCTCGTCGGAGGACATCACGTCATACGGCAATTCGCAGATACGCGAGGCCAGTTCAGGTTTGGGTCGCAGGGCGGCAAATGGTTTGATCGAGGCCATAAAAGAGG
Organism: Pedosphaera parvula Ellin514; assembly: GCA_945872975.1. Lineage (GTDB taxonomy): Bacteria > Verrucomicrobiota > Verrucomicrobiia > Limisphaerales > JADJPG01 > JADJPG01. The sequence continues at coordinate 5,267 of CAMCCU010000387.1, read as the reverse complement.
CGTGAAGATAGGAAGGCCGACGAATGAACGCACGTCCAAAGTTATCCTCCGCAAAGCCCCCGCCCCGGTCTCCGAAAAGCCCGCCTTTGGACAGTTGATTCCAAGCCCAATCCAGAGGAGAGAAGATTTGACGAAAGTGGCTCTCTAGGCGATGAATAGAGCGTTCCAATAATTTCTTCTCGGATGGGAAGATGGCGGGCTTTGGTTTGGAATTTTACTGTGTGTACCCAAAGCCCGCCTTTTCTTTTCGCCCTCCCTCCATCAGCCCGATCTGACCTTAAGTATTCCCTTCCAATGCCGATCCCTACGTCATGGCTTCGCCCGCAAACGTGACGGTCGGTCCATGACTCGCAACTCATCGCTGTTATGAATAGAGAAGTTTCGGATACGCACCAGAAGGCGCTGCAAATCAATCTGGACCCCAACCTCTACGGCACGTTCGCCGAGATCGGGGCCGGCCAGGAGGTTGCCCGCTGGTTCTTCCGCGTGGGCGGCGCGGCAGGAACCATCGCCAAAGCGATGAGCGCCTATGACATGACGTTCAGCGACGCCATTTACGGGACGTGCGATCGCTACGTGAGCAAGCAACGCATCAACTCCATGCTGAACCACGAGTTCCGCCTGCTCTACGAACGCCTTGATTCCAAGCGCGGCGACAAGACCCGGTTCTTCGTCTTCGCCGACACCGTGGCTGCGAAGAGCTACAACAGCAAAAACGATCCGCACGGCTGGCTCGGCATCCGGTTCCAATCGGCACCCCGCACCGATCCCTCGCAAATCATCATCCACGTCCGGTTGCTCGATAAGGAGAACGTCCAGGAGCAGGAAGCGCTCGGCATCATGGGCGTGAACCTCGCGCATGCGGCCAACTACCTCTACAACGATCCGGAAAAGCTGTTGATCTCGCTCATCGACAGCCTGACGAATGAACGCGTCGAGGTGGACATGATCGAGTTCTCCGGCCCGGACTTCGAGAAGGTGGACAACCGCCTGATGAGCCTGAAGCTCGTGCAGAACGGCCTGAGCAACGCCGCGATGTTCACGGCAACGGGCGAAGTTGTTCAGCCCGCCGACGCGCTCTACAAGAAGTCGATTCTCATCGAGCGCGGCAGCTTTCGCCCGGCTACCAATGTCTCAGTGGACATGCTCCGCTGCGCCCAGGCACAGTTCATTCAAGAGCCGAAAGTTCAAGGTGAAGAAGTCATCAACCTGATGGAGATGACGCTGAAGAACCTGACCGATGGCGACACCATCGACGCGCAGGATTTCCTCGATCGCGCGGACATCCTCGGCGCGTTGGGCAAGACGGTGCTGATCTCCAACTACGCCGAGTATCATCGCCTCGCGGGATACCTGTTCCGGCAGACGAAGAAGATGATCGGCATCGTCATGGGCGTGCCGACCCTGCAGCAGATCTTCGATGAGAAATATTACGCGGATCTGGAGGGCGGCATCCTCGAATCGTTCGGACGCCTCTTCAAGAACGACCTGAAGATGTATGCGTATCCCCTGCTCGACCAGACCAACGGATCGCTCGTGACCGCCGGGAATCTCCGCGTCGCGCCTCACTTGCGGCACCTCTACGCTTACCTCGTCGAGAATCGCCTCATCGAGAGCATCCGTGACTACGACGAGAAATGCCTGAGCATCTTCTCACGCGATGTCTTCAAGCGCCTGCGCGCTGGAGATCCGTTGTGGGAAACGATGGTCCCGCCGGAAGTCGCTCAAATCGTCAAACGCCGCAAACTCTTCGGCTACGTGGACAAGACGAAATCCCGTCGCGGAACCAAGCCGGTGAACGTCGGGCTCGTGGACTCGATCCACATGGCTGGCGTGCCGAAGGCGGCGTAAGGCATCAAAGCTCCGGCTTGTCGAACCGACTGGCGACCGTGTCCCAGTTGATCACGTTGAAGAACGCACTCACGTAGTCCACGCGCTTGTTCTGATACTTCAAGTAGTAGGCGTGTTCCCAGACGTCGAGACCGAGCAGAGGATACTTGCCATGCGCGAACGGCACGTCTTGATTCGGTGACGACACCACTTTCAGCACATTCTCTTCGAGGATCAGCCACGCCCAACCGCTGCCAAAGACTTTCATCGCAGCACCGCTGAACTCTTCCTTGAACTTGTCGAAGCTGCCGAATTTCCTGTCGATAGCCGCACCGAGAGCGCCTTTCGGAGTTCCACCGCCGTTCTTCTTCATCGTCTGCCAGAACAGCGAGTGGTTGTAATGACCGCCGCCGTTGTTGCGCACGGCGGTGCGGACCGCTTCCGGCACTTCATCCAGACGCCGGATCAATTCGTCGAGGCTCGTGGCGGACAGCTTCGCGTCGGACGCCACTGCCTTGTTGAGATTGGTGATGTAGGCCTGATGATGGCGACCGTGATGAATCTCCATCGTCTTCGCATCGATGTGCGGCTCCAGCGCATCCAGCGCGTACGGAAGCGCCGGCAACTTGAACGGGCCAGTGGGAGCGGCTGGCGCCTGGGCAATCATCGTTCCCGGCAAGGTCACCAGTGAAACCGCAGCAGCGGAGAGAGCAGTCTTCTTGAGAGCATCGCGTCGTGTGATCATTTTATTTTCGTGGTTGAAGGTTTATGCAGCGCAATCTGAATCCCGTTCCCGGGAGATTCAACATGGAAATCCAGAGAGGCGCACCGCCCCCGGAGCGCCGAACTCCAGTTCGGCGCGATCCATTCTCCGCCACCAACACGTCGATTTGGAAATCGGCGCTCCGGCGGGAAGACAGCCGATAGCGCCCATCTCATCGAACCGACTGGCTGCGTGGAGATTTCGGCAACGCCCGCAACATTTTCACCATTCGTTCCGACGCGGGAGAAAGCCGCCGCTGAACGTAAGCCACGCCGACCACCAGCGGCTCCGGCGCGGGCTGCAGCTCAATCACGCGCAAACGCGGCCCGGCCAGGCAGGCAAGTGATGATGGCACGATCGCCACTCCGCGCCCCGCCTCGACCGCAGCGATCAGGCTGGTCGCGCTGTCGTGCTCCTCAGCCACGATGGGCACCGCGCCCGCAGGCTTGAACAGCTCGACCAGCATGTCGTGATATTCCGGATAGTCACCGCGGGAATAGATCACCAGCGGCTGGTTCGCCAGCGCTTCGATGTTTAGCGTCTTGGAACGCGCCAGCTTGTGCGTCTTCGCCATGGCGGCGCACACCGGGTAACGACACAACTCCTCGAACGTCAGGCTGCGCGGCGGTTTCCCGCGAGACTTCACCATCAATGCGACGTGCAACTTCCCGCTCTCCAACCCGCGCAACATTTCTCCCGTCGTCATGTCGTGGAGCGCGACGCGGACGCCCGGCGCTTCACTCTGATAGGCGTGCAGGATGCGCGGCAGCAACTCGACCGTCGGCGATGGCGCGTAGCCGAGATGCAGCTCGCCGCGCTCTCCTTCCGCGAACGCCTTCGCCACCTGCACAGCCTCTTCCGCGCGCTGAAGAACCGCCTTGGCTTCCACCACGAACGCTTCGCCGGCCGCCGTCAGCAACGCGCCGCGCGGACTGCGGTCCAATAGTTTCACGCCCAGCTCCTCCTCGAGATCGTTCACCTGTCGCCCGAGCGCGGGCTGGGCCACGCGCAACTGTTGCGATGCTTTGGTGAAGTTCCGCGCTTCGGCCACAGCGAGGAAGTAACGAAGATGTCTCAATTCCACGCGGAGCGTTATGCCGGAAAGGCATTCCTGCGCGAAGATCAAAGTATTGGGCATCGCCGCCCGCAATGGGCTAGATAGGACCCGTGAATAGACGCGGCTCACAGGGAGCCGTCAGAAAGCAAAGACTATGATGACACTGCGACGATCGGACGAACGAGGCCACGCCAACCACGGCTGGCTCGACACTAGATTCACGTTTTCCTTCGCGGACTACCATGACCCGAAGCACATGGGCTTCCGCAGCCTGCGCGTTATCAATGACGACACGGTGGCGGCCGGCGGCGGCTTCGACATGCACCCGCATCGCGACATGGAGATCATCACCGTCGTGCTCAAGGGCGCGCTGGAACACAAGGACTCGATGGGCAATGGACGCGTGATCCGCCCCGGCGAAGTCCAATACATGGCCGCCGGCACGGGCGTGCTGCATAGCGAGTTCAATCCGTCCAAGACGGACGCGGTTCATCTCCTGCAAATCTGGATCATGCCCGACAAGAAAGGCGCGAAGCCGAATTACGCGGAGAAGTCCTTCGCGACCGCGCCGACGGGCCGCCTGAACCTCATCGCCTCGAAGACGGGTCGCGACGGATCGATCGCGATCAATCAGGACGCTGACTTGTTCGTCGCCAAGTTCGAGGGCGGCGAGACGGTCTCGCACACGCTTCAGGCGAATCGTCACGCGTGGCTCCACGTCGCGGAGGGCGAACTCACGCTCAACGGCCAGAAGTTGACAGCGGGCGACGGCGTGGCAGTGAGTGAGGAGCATGAACTCAATTTCACGGCGTCGAAACCCGGCCAATTACTTTTGTTCGATTTGAACTGAAGAACCTTCAACGCCTCATCGCCATGAAGAAATCCCTTCGCCTCCTGGCTCTTGTCGTCGCGCTGGCGGCGGCGGGAACCTGGTTCGTCACCGGCGCGAATCGTGGCTGGACCAAGACGAGCGTCGAGAAAAGGACGCTCGACGAAGTCACCGGCCTGGAAGCAATCACCTATGAGAAGAAATTCGCGCCCGGCCTAGATTTCCTGGGCAGTGCCTTGCTGGGAGCGGGAGCTCTTGCCGGCCTTTCCTTTCTGTTCCGCAACCAACAAAACCAAAACCAATCCCATTAACCAAATGTACACCATGAAAACCACCGCCCTCAGCGTGTTCGCACTCACCGCACTGTCCGTCGCCGCTTCCGCTGCGCCATTGACCTTCGACTTCAAGGATCCCAAAGGCGTAAATAACGCCGTGTTCAAGCTCGACGCTCCGCTCGAAGCGATCAACGGCAGCGCCAGCGGCATCAGTGGCACCGTGACGTTTGACCCGGCGGACCCAGCCGCGACCAAGGGCAAGATCGTTGTCACTGCCTCCTCACTGCACGTGCCGAATCCAATGATGAAGGAGCACATGCTGGGCGAGCAGTGGCTCGACGTCGCAAAGAACAAGGAGATTACCTTTGAAGCGAAGTCGTTGAGCAACGTGAAGACGACTGGCGATAACACCACCGCTGATGTCACCGGCACACTCACCATCAAAGGCGTGGCGAAGGAAGTGACCGCGCCGGTGAAGTTGAGCTATCTGAAGGACAAGCTCGGAATGCGTGT
>CAMCCU010000386.1 GCA_945872975.1 Pedosphaera parvula Ellin514 | reverse complement strand
TGGCACGAGAGACACTGGTCATGGAGCAACCCCATCGCGCGCTGCGGCACCTCGATCCGAGATTTTGCAGCGGCACCAGCCGTGGAAACCAGCGCGACCAGCAAGACAACAAACAGGCCCGCCGTGCAGAGAACTGCACGCGATGCCGCCCGACGTTGGTTACTGACTGGCTTGCGCATGGGTCAATTGACGAAATCAGACGCCTTCACGTTCAGCAATAGATCACTTGGCCCGCCGACCCGGCCGCCTACTTCTGCATGAGATAGCCGATGAGATCGCGGACGTCATTCTCGCCGAGAGGTTCCAGCAAACCTTCCGGCATGAGCGAAAGCGTGGAGCCTTCCGTTTCAGTGATGTCGGCGGCGGAGAGCGAAATGGCTTCAGCCAATGTCTGGAGCACGACGATGCGTTCGGTGCGCGAACGGACGAAGCCGCTGAGGGCACGTCCATCCTTCATGTTCAGCGTGACGAGCTGAAACTCGCGCGCGACGGCGGCGCTCGGATCGAGAATGTTTTGCAGCAGGTAATCGAGGTTGTCACGCCCGCTGCCGGTCAGCTCTGGACCGATCTTTCCACCTTCGCCGTTGAGGATGTGACACGCCGCGCAAACTTTGTTGTAGAGCGCGCGGCCTTTGGTCTGGTCGGCCTGCTTGAGCACGGCGGGAGTGAGCCGGTTCTTCCAGCGCGCCATCTGCGCCAGCTTCTCGGCGTCGGAATCGCGGGACACTCCCCAGACTTCACCGAGGCGCTTCGTCAACGCGGCGTCGTTGAAGCCGCGTATCTGCCGCGCGTGAAATGAGGTGAGCTCGGTGCGCGGCAACTTGCCCGCAGCAACGGCCTCGAGCACGCGACCCGCCCACGTGGAACGCGAGACGAGCACGCTGAGCACGGCGCCCTTTTCGGCGGGCGCGATGGCGGTGAACTTCACGAGAATCGCATCCGCCACGGCGGGATCCTTCTCCAGGGCCAGGCCATCGGCGGCGGTGGCCGAAAGTCCGGGCTCGGTCAGAACCGATTCGGAGACGGCGCGCAAACCGGCAGCGCGGCTGTCGATCAACGAACGCAGCGCGGTCCGGCGAATCTCAATGCTCGTGGATGGATTCAGCACAACGGCACGGGTGGCTTCGAGCGCGAACGGATCGGCGAACACCGCGCCGAGAGCGCGGAAAGATTCCTGCACTTTCGCGTCGGCGTTCCTGGCGAACACAGGCGCAAAGGTTTTCCACTCACTCGGCGGCGTGGCCTGACGTTCGCCTTTCAGAGCATCGCGCATTCCGGCGAGGATATCCGCCTGCCAGCGAGCGTCTGCGGCTGCTTTCGTCAGAAGGGAATTGAGCGGCGCGTCGGACTTCTCGCGGCTTCCAGTGAGACGACGGGCAATGCAGCGACGGGTCAGCGGCAGTTCACACCCAATCCCCAGCGAAGCGAGCGCAGCGGGATCGGAATTGCCGAGCGGTTCCACGCCATACCAGAGCATTTGCGGGAGATTGTGATCAGCGGCATCCTCGGCGCGGCTCATCAACGGGCGGGCCAGCGCGGCGCGTTGGGCCAGCGGCAGCCGTTGCAGCGCGGAGGCGAGCGCGAGGCGGACGAAGGACGAAGGCTCGGTCGCGGCCAGTCGAGCGAGTGATTCAATGGACGCCGTATCGCTGGCGATGACGGAGGTGTCATCCACAAGGAAGCGGATGGCCCACGTCCGGACATGCTCGCTGGCGTGGCTCAATTGCGCGCGAAGGAACGCGGCGTCCGCACCGCCGCTCGCATGCAGCGACCACAGCGCACGAAGCTTCCTTACAACATCGCTCTCCTTCGCGAACTTCTCGCGCAACGCAGCGCGAACTTTCATGAGGTCCGCGCCTGTCGCGGCGAGCTCCTGCAAACGCCGCCGGGCGTGGCGCGCGAAGAACTCGTTCTTGTGATCGAGCAGCGGCAACAACTCCTGCGGCGACAACGTCGCAATGTCCGCGATGGCCGGGCGCGTCGGCTGGCCGTGGGTGATTTTGTAGATGCGGCCGGACTGGCGGAACACGCCGTCGTTGTCGTGGCATTCGCCGGAGTCCGACCAGTCAGCGATGAACACGCCGCCGTCCGGTCCGTAGATCAAATCGATGCCGCGAAACCACGGGTCGGCGGAGAAACCAATGTCCGGCGCATGTTTGCCGACGTAGCCGGAGCCGTCGCGTGTGACGTTCTCGACGTTCAAGCGGCGACCGTTGAAGTTGATCGTGAAAAGTTTTCCGCGCCAGGAGTCCGGCCAGTTGTCGCCGCCGTAGAACATCAGGCCGGTGTGCGCGTGACCGCCGCCTGCCGCCGAAGTCGCGCCGGTGGTGCCGAGCTTCTGCCAGTCGTTCCACCGTTCGCCCGCCGCCCAGTGAACGTGATCGGCGTATTGCTCGATGATTTCGTAAACGTGCGGATTCAGATCGCTGCCGTGCATCCGGCGGTAATGCGCGCCAGCGGTGACATGCCAGAGATGGCCGATGACGGTGTTGATGAAGAACGCTTCGCCGTATTCGTTCCAGTCCATGCCCCACGGATTCGTCGTGCCGTCACAGACGATCTCCACCGTCTGGCGCTGCGGATGATAACGCCAGATGCCCCCGTTGGTCTTCACGCGTCTGGTTTCCGGCGCGCCCGGTTTGCCGATGGCGGAAACTGCCTGAATACCTTGCCGACCGTAGAGCCAGCCATCCGGTCCCCAGCGCAATCCGTTCGCCATCGTGTGATGATTCCGCTCCCACTCGAAGCCATCGAGCATCACTTGCGCCGGGCCGTCGGGACGGTCGTCGCCGTCACGGTCGGGAATGAAAACCATCGTCGGGCTGGTGATGGCCCACACGCCGCCGAAGCCGACTTCGACGCTGCTGAGGCGCTGAAGATCTTCGCAAAACACGGTGCGCTTGTCGAAACGCCCGTCGCCATTCGCGTCCTCGAAGATCACGATGCGATCGCGCAGCTCGCTGTCGAAACCCTTCCGCACCTCGGCGTAGGTGTAACACTCCGCGACCCAGAGCCGGCCGCGACCGTCCATCGCCATCGCAATGGGCTGGCGCACGTCCGGCTCGGCGGCGAAGACCGTGGCCGTCAAGCCATCAGGAAGTTTCCACTGCGCAGCGGCGGCCTCGGGTGCGAGCGGGCGATTGGTGGACTTGTCGGAATTGTAGGGAGCAGGCACCTCCGCGAAGGCCGGTGCGGCCAGAATGAGCACGGCAGAAGTCAGGAGTAAGGATGTTCGCATTGCTTCGCTGCTGTTGAGATTGCGATGTTTCTAAACTGATGCCGGCAGCTTTACCAGCGCGTCTTCACCGCGCGCCGGCCGGAAGCTTCTCGTGGAGCCTCAACCACCGGCGCGTCGCACTTCGCATTTCGCCGCAGGGCAGTTGACTCAATGGCGCTAACTCTGCAGCGTCACTCCCATGCTCCATTCCAGATGGCGAAACTCCTGGCTGCTCATGACCGCGCTGACCGCACTGCTGCTGGCCGGCTGCAAAACGCCGTCGCCAACTTCTCCCGCTCGTTCGGTCACCGAGGATACTGGTGGGCCTTTGATGAAGGAGCAGGCCGCCTATGATGTGCAGCACTACGACCTGAGCCTGCGGGTGGACCCGGCGAAGAAATACATTTCGGGCACGGGAACGATTGAAGTGAATGTGCTCGAGCCCATGTCATGGCTGGTGCTCGATCTCGACCCGCGTTTGAAAGTGAAGCGGGTCCGGCTGGCGAACGCGGCTGGTGCCGGCTCTGGAAACGAAACCTCGTTCGAACATCGCGGCTCCAAGCTCTGGGTATTTCTCGATCAGTTGCGGCCGGCCGGCTCGCGCGTCGTGGCTGCCGTGGATTACGAAGGTCACCCCCGCGAAGCGGTGAAGGCGCCTTGGGATGGCGGGTTCACCTGGTCAAAGACCAAGGACGGGCAGCCGTGGATCGCGACCAGCGTGCAGGGGGAAGGCGCGGATCTTTGGTGGCCGTGCAAGGATCATCCTTCCGACAAACCCGAGTCGTTCACCTTGCGCATTCGCGTGCCGCAGCCGCTGGTCGTGGCCGCCAATGGCCGGCTGATCGAAGTGCTGACGCATGACGATGGCACGCGGACTTATCACTGGCACACCGCGTTTCCCATCAGCAACTACAACGTGGCGCTGAACATCGCGCCCTACGAGACGATCACGACCAATTACACCAGCGTGACCGGCGAGATTGTCCCGGCGACCTACTGGGTGCTGCCCGAGAACAAGGCGAAAGGGGAGAAGCTCTTTCCCGAAATGCTCGAGCATCTGAACTTCTACGAACGGCTGCTCGGGCCTTATCCGTTTCGCGGAGAGAAATACGGAGTGGCCGAGACGCCGCATCTGGGCATGGAACATCAGTCCATCATCGGCTACGGCAACAATTACAAGGGCGGCCCGCACGGCTACGACTGGCTACACCACCACGAGCTGGGTCACGAATGGTGGGGCAATCTCGTCACGGCGGAGGACTGGCGCCATTTCTGGATTCACGAGGGGCTTTGCACCTACATGCAGGCACTCTACGCGGAAGAGCGCGAAGGCACCATGGCCTATCACCACGCGCTCTACGAGAAACGCCGCAAGATCAAGAACCAGCACGCCGTGGTTCCAGAGCAGGCCACGGGCATGCAGGAAATCGACCGGGACGTCGGCGAGGAAGCTTATTCCAAAGGCGCGTGGGTGGTGCACATGTTGCGCTACCTGATCGGCCGCGAACAGACGCTGACGGTCCTCCGTCGCTTTGCCTACCCCACGCCGGAAATGGAAAAACTCACCAACGGCAGCGCCTGCCGTTTTGTTTCGACCGCGGATTTCGTCCGGCAGGCTGAAGCCGTCTCGGGCCGCAATTTCGGCTGGTTCTTCAATCTCTACTTGAACCAGCCCAAGCTTCCGAAACTGGTCTCAGAAATTCTCGGCGACAAACTCCTGCTGCGCTGGGAGACCCCGAAAGGTTACCCGTTTCCCATGCCCGTGGAGATCGAAGTGAACGGACAAATCGAGCGCATCGAAATGCCCGACGGCCAGGCCGAACTCAGCGCCGTGCGCTACGCCAAGGCCCAGCTCGATCCCCAGATGTGGATCTTGAAGGAGTCGCGCCTGATCGATGTCACGCCGGCCGGCCGGCCAGAATCGAAACCTGTTTCATCAGCGCACTGATTCTGGCCAATAGCACGCTTCACCGCGCGCCGGCCGGGAGCTTCTCGTGGAGGAAGGACGTCATCAGCTCGCGCAGATGCAGGGTCGTGTTCGCGCCTTCGCTGATGCTGTGGGAGCGATTGGGATACGACATCATGCGGAACGGTTTGTTGTGCCGGATGAACTCGTTGACCAGCGTCTCGACGCCCTGGTAGTGGCAGTTGTCGTCGCCGGTGCCATGAATCAGGAGCAGGTTGCCCTTCAACTGGCTGGCGAACGTCAGGGGTGAACCGTTCCGGTAACCGTCCGCGTTGTCGGCGGGCAGGCCCATGTAACGCTCCTGATAAATCGTGTCGTAGAAACGCATGTTCGGGACGGACGCGATGGAGATGCCGGTTTGATACAAGTCCGGATGCCGCAGCAGGGCGTTGAGCGTCATGGAGCCGCCACCGCT
>CAMCCU010000385.1 GCA_945872975.1 Pedosphaera parvula Ellin514 | reverse complement strand
ATGCTGGTTTCCTCGACCCGCTGCGGGTGAGGACACCCGCGCTCCGGTGAGCCAGCTGCTACTTCTGCTCCGGCAAACTCGCCATCAGCTTCACGCCGTCCGTCATGCCGAAGCGCGTCGCGCCGGCGTTCACCAGCACCGCGATGTCTGCCAGCGTGAATGACCGCTGATCGATCTTCACCCCGATGTCGCCGCCCGCCGCGTCGCGAACCAGCTTCACCAGCTCCGCCGTCGTCGTCGCATCGGAACCGCCGCCGAGCGTGATCCCCTTCGCCGCTGCATTGACGGTGAGGATGGCAGCTTGTCGAAGCTCCTCTCCGGTCAGCAGCATCACATCGAGATAAACGCTGACGGGCCGCTCGTCCGCCGCCTCCACGATGTCGCGCAATTCACGGAGCACGTAGGCGTCGTCGCCGTCCTTCAACCGCCCGATGTTCAGCGAGACTTCGATGAAGTGCGCGTCGCTGTCGATGGCGACCTCCGTCTCGTAACGCTTCGTGTCGGCGTCGCTCGCCCCCAGCGGAAAGCCGACGGCGCACGTCAGCTTCACTTCGGTTTCCTCCAGCAGATGAACCGCCTGGATGACACGCGAGCCATTCACGCACACGCTGCCAAAACCGTGCGTGCGCGCTTCCGAGCAAAGGCGATCGATATCGGCGCGCGTGGCGTCGGCGCTGCGCAAGGTGTGTTCGATGAGATGGGCCAGTTCCTGGCGGGCGGTGAGTTTGGGCATGTTGAGGGAATGTTTTGAGATCGTATGGATAACCGGTGGCAGCCGACGTGAGGAGGTTCTGAACTTCTGCTACGCATGGGTGGAATCAAACTCCAATCGGATGCCACGCGGTCTTGAACTCGACGGAGTCGAGAATCCAATACGGATCCTCGGCCTTCTCAGAGAACCAGTCGGCGGTCGTCAGGCTGCGCTGCGCGTAGCGCTTGAGATTCTGCGCCTGGCCGGCGCGCAGCACCGCGCCCGCCACCGGGTCAGCGGAGCCATCGATGATGGCGTTGACATCCATGTGGCTGGCGATGTGCGGCACGAGTTCCGTGCGCTTGCCGGCGAGCACATTCACCACGCCGCCCGGCAGATCACTCGTCGCCAGCACCTCGGCGAAGGTCAGCGCGGGCAGCGGAAACTTCTCCGACGCGAGAACGACGGCGGAGTTGCCGCTGAGAATGACGGACGCCACCAGAGTCACGAGCGCGAGCAGTGAAGGTTCGTCCGGCGCGAGCACGGCGACCACGCCCGTCGGCTCCGGCATGGTGAAGTTAAAATGCGGCGAGGCGACGGGATTCACGCTGCTGAACACCTGCGAATACTTGTCCGTCCAGCCCGCGTAGTGCACCAGCCGATCGATGGACGACGCGACTTCCGCCTGTGCTTTCGGAGCGCGAACGCCGATGGAGCGTTGAATTTCGCCCGCCAGCTCCGTGGAGCGATGCTGCAACATCTCCGCTGCGCGATAAAGAATCTGCCCGCGCAGGTAGGCTGTCCGCTTCGCCCAGCCGTCGAACGCTGAACGCGCCGCGACGACCGCATCGCGAAGGTCCTTGCGCGAGGCCCAGCTGTAGTTGTCGAGCAATGCGCCGGTGGGTGAATGCGCCGGAAGCACGCGCCCGCTCTCGCTGCGGACGAACGCGCCGCCGATGTGGAGCTTGTAGGTCTTGCGAATGTCGAGGTGCTGCGTGCTCATAGTGCCCGGCGATTATACGAGGAACCGCGGACGCGTCCACTGCCGGTTTGATCGTCAGGGAACCTCCACCGAGGGAGGATATCGGCCGCTCAACGTTCCGCCGGGGCCGTAGGTTCTCTCGTGAGCCGGCACGTTGATCAGCGCTGCGATCGCTGCTTCCAATGCTTCCGGACTTTCGTTTAATCGTTCGCCACGGCGATAGAGCACGATGAGTTGGAGCGGCGGCGCCTGGCCATCCGCCGGCAAAGCGCGCCTGGCGACGTGGTCGGGGCTGAGCGTGTAACGGCCCATGGTGCGAGACTTCGGCCAGCGATATTCCGGATGAGTGTAAGATTGGAACACCAGCTCCGAGCAGACGATCCGGCTGCGGCTGTGAACGTCAAAACCGAAGTCGTAGTTTTTCCCGAGGTGCGTCAGGGCGGTGACAATCACTTCGCGGCGTTCGTCCGCGCGCCGCGAATCATCGTTCATCCGGGGACGCAGGACAGCGAGGTCATCCACGTTCAGAAAATGTTCGAGCGTGTTGATCTCCACACCACCGAGCAGGGCTTCGATGACGCTTCGACCTTTTCGGATCATGCCCCGCAAGCGCGCCTGATCGGCGGCGCGAAGCTTCTGGAGGCGCGGATCCGTCCAGACCCCCAGCGCGTCCAGCTCCTCGTCGGTGCCGATCCAGATGCCGGAATGTCCCCAGTAACCCGGCACCGCGCGGTCGGTGAGACGGAAGCCGGATTTCTCGAGCAAGATATCCCCGGCCTTGAGCATTCGATTGAGGGCGGCAAGAGTTTCGGTGCGGCGCTCAGGCGCGGCGAAGAGCATTCCCTCTCGGGGCTCCACCACGGCAATGCTTCGGACAAAGATCTGTGACAACAACCGGAGCAGCCGTTCACGGCCCTCCCGCGAAAAGTCCGGCACCTTGCGGCCGAGGCAACTGTCGAGTTTCGTCAGGGTCATCGCGCCTGGCTGAACGTCCGTGATGTATCGATACGCGACGGAGGATCCAATGAGTGTTTCCAGGTAGGCGAAATCCTCGTCCATCACATCCAGGCCACCTGTCACGTCCTGAAACTGGAGTTTCCACTCCGGATATTTTTGTTTCCACTGCTCGCAGCTCAGGATGGCGGCGCGAAGCGTGCCGCGGTTGATCAATGATCGCGCGGATTGGCCAATCTCTTCCAACGCCCGTCGGTTCATGCCGGTGGCCTGGTCGCCATCGTTGATGAACCGTCGCAGCGCGGCGCTCTCTTCGAAACGAATTACCGTCGTGAGATAGTTGTCATACAGCGTGAGCGCTGCCCCCACAGAAACCATCACCGCCACCAGTCGGAGCCGGGGATCGACATGGTTGCGGAGCAAGTCGGCCTCGGAATACTCGAACAGGCATTGGTAGCGATCCGCGAGCGTGAGGAGCTCGTCGCGCAGGCGGAGGAATTTGGCGGCGCCTTCGGAAACGAGCTTGAGGTCGGCAGGTGCGAGCTTGGGCTGGTTGGCAAACGCCGCTTCGAGCCGGTTCGCCTCGCGCAGAATCTTTTCGCGCAGGACGAGATTCTCGGTGATGAGGCTCTGGAATTCCTCGACCTTGGCGTGCAACGAGGCCACGAGCACCATGTTCTTCTCGCGGGCATCGGGGGCTTTGACGGCCCACTCCAGCGTGGCTCGCAAATCCGCGGGCGGCCCTTTCCGCATTCGCCAGGCACAGCCCGCCGCAAGCAGGCCAGCGACAAGAATGACAGTCGCCGCTGCAAGTCGTGCGGAGACCTGTGGCCTGCGGATTGAACTTCGGATGCGACAACAAGTCTTCATAGCCATTCGTGGACAAGGTCCACAGCAGAAACTGGCTCCATGACTTGAGGGCGTCCTCACCTCGGTTGCCTTGAGCTGGCCGGATCTTGTGAAGGCTGTACGCCGTCGGCGCGATGGTTGACTTGAACGCGGCGATCACAAGCGTCGTCCGCTTGCCTTTGCCAAGCCCGCCGCCATACTCGCGGCCCGTAATCGAACTCTTTAATTCATGAAATCCATCGGCGTTGCGATCATTGGCTGCGGCGGCATCACTCTCCAAAACCATCTCCCCGGGCTTGCCCTCTGCCCGGACACCAAAGTCGTCGCGCTGTGCGATGCGAATGCCGCGACGCTGGAGAACGCGAAGCAGCAGACCGGCGTCACCATCGCCTCCACGAACTACGAGGAGATCGTGAAGCGCGATGACGTCCACGCCATCATCATCGCCACACCGAACTTCACCCACGGCCCCATCGCGCTGGCCGCCATCGACGCCGGGAAACATGTCCTCTGCGAGAAGCCCATCGCCATGAGCTACGGCGAGGCGAGGCAGATGCTCGATGCCGCCGAGCGCGCCAACGTGCGCCACATGACCGCCTTCACCTATCGCTTCGTGCCCGCGATGCGTTATCTCGATCATCTGGTGAAGCGCGGCGATCTCGGCCAGCCCTATCACTATCGCTCGTGCCGGTTGCAGGACTGGGGCACGCGCAACGTCGGCTGGCGTCAGGTGAAAAAGCTCGCGGCCACCGGCGAGATTGGCGACATGCTCAGTCATCGCATCGACTTCGCGCATCATCTCATCGGGCCGATGAAGCGGCTCGTCGCGAACATTGGCAACCTCACGCCCATCCGCGACGGCGCGCCGAATGACACCGATGATTGGGTCGCCATCCTCGCCGAATTCCAGAGCGGCGCGAGCGGCGTGCTGGAAAGCTCGAAGCTCGCCAGCGGAGTGAACGAAAGCTGGCGCAGCCCCGATCGCGTGGAGCTGAACGGCAGCGCTGCGAGCTTCAGCTTCACCACGGGAACGTGGAACGAACTTCAATATGGACAGGTCGGCGGCCCCGGCCTCAAGGCGTTGCCGGTGCCGAAGGAATTCTGGACCTGGCCCGGCTCGCCGCGCGATCCGGGTGCGGGCGATCCGCTCATCACCTTTCGCTACGATCAGGCGTGGGAATTCATCGACGCCATCCGCAACCAGCGTCCGTGCAATCCCTCGTTCCACGATGGCGTTCGCATGCAGGCCGTGATTGATGCGGCCCTGCATTCCGCCGAGACCCGGCAGTGGGTGGATGTGCCAGCGTGATTCGAAAGAGTTCTACCTGAGAGACCGTTGTGAAGATGACGCAAACGGGTAGCCACCGAGGTAACGAGGTGGATTGTTCCCCAGCAAGTCGTCAATCCGCCTCCTCACGTCGGCGGCTACCATCTTTGTCTGCGAAACGGTATAGAACATCATGACACCACGCTACCGTCGGCATTTCACCATCCTCAGCGTCCTGTTCGTCGCGCTCGCCATCCCGCTGGCGATCCGTCCGCTCGACCGGTTGGATTGGTTGCTGGAGAACGTCCTCGTGCTCGTCGCGGCGATTGTCTTCTGGGTCATTCGCAAACGGTTCGTCTTCTCGCGGCTTTCCTACACGCTCATCTTCGTTTTCCTGTGCCTGCACGAAATCGGCTCGCACTACACCTACGCCAAAGTGCCGTATGACGAATGGTTCCGCGCGCTGACCGGGCGGACTTTCAACGAGCTGATCGGCTGGGAGCGCAACAACTACGACCGCGTCCTCCACTTTCTTTACGGATTCCTGTTCGCTTATCCGATCCGGGAAATCTTTCTGCGCGTGGCGAATGTCCGCGGGTTCTGGGGTTACTTCCTGCCGCTCGATCTGACCATGTCGAGCTCGATGCTTTACGAGCTGATCGAATGGCTGGCCGTCGGCGTCTTCGGCGGCGAGCTCGGCATGGCGTATCTTGGCGCGCAGGGCGACGTGTGGGATGCGCACAAGGACATGGCGCTGGCGAGCCTGGGCGCCTTGCTCGCGATGAGCATCACCGCTGCGGTGAATGTGAAATGGCAGCGCGACTTTTCGCGTGAATGGATCGACAGCCTGCGGGTCAAGG
>CAMCCU010000384.1 GCA_945872975.1 Pedosphaera parvula Ellin514 | reverse complement strand
GCGACCCCTCCCGGCACAGCGGAGGCGCTCGCCAAAGTCGCCAGTGAACACAAAGGCAGCCAGGCCGCCGCCCGGGCCCTGCTGTTGAGCGCCGGCGTTTTGTTTTCCGAAGCGAAATCTCCCGCTGACTTTGCAGCGGCCGAGAAACGTTTCGCGGAAGTATCCGCCGAGTATCCTAACAGCCCGTGGACCGCTCAAGCCGCCCTGGGTGTCGCCGCTTCCTTGAAGGCGCAAGGCAAGCCCGCAGAAGCCACGGCGAAGTACGAGGATATCACCAAACGTTTCGCGAGTTCCGCGATCATCGATGAAGCGAAGCTCGCCCTCGCGCGACTTTACGAGGGATCGAAAGGCGAGGACGCCTTCAAGCTTTACGACGAGTTGATCAAGGGCAACCCGAACAGTGTGCTCACCATGGAAGCCACGATGCGTCAGGATGACCTGGTCAAAGCCAACACCAACCTGGCGAAACTCAGGCAACCGCCAACCCCTCCGGTCAGCATGACGCCGCCTCCCGCGAGTCAACAGGTGAAGATCACGCCGATGACCAACGTGCAGCGAACCGCTGCCGCCACCAACGGCGCAGCCACGAAGCCGGTCGAGATCAAGCTGAACTCCACTACTCCGACGCCCGGCGCTGCGAACACGCCGGCGGCTCCTGCCAAGTAATTCCCGGCGCAAGAGCGGGAAGACAAACTCGCTGCTTGCAAGGGAACTTCGCCCATCCAATTGGATGGTTGAGCAGTCTGTCCTTCGACCGATAATTCACTGACATTGGATGTCGCATGAATTGATATGAAGCTGACGATTATCGGAACGGGCTACGTGGGATTGGTCACCGGCACCTGCTTTGCGGAGGTGGGGCATCAGGTCATCTGCGTCGATAACAACGAGTCCAAGGTCAAGCTCCTTCAGGCCGGGGGCATCCCCATCTACGAACCCGGCCTCGAAGAGATGGTGAAGAAGCACGTCGCCAATGGCCGGCTTCGCTTCACCGCCAGCACGAAGGACGGCGTTGAAAACTCCGACATCATCTTCATCGCCGTCCCCACGCCGCCACAGCCGGACGGCTCAGTCGATCTGAGCTACATCGAAGGCGTCGCCCGCGAAATCGCCAGCGCGATGACCAGCTACAAGATCGTCGTGGACAAGAGCACCGTCCCCGTGAAGACCGGCGACAAGGTGGCGGAAACCATCAAGCGCTACTGCAAGGCCAAGGTGGAGTTCGACGTCGTCAGCAACCCGGAATTTCTCCGCGAAGGGTTCGCCGTCGAGGATCTCATGAAGCCGGATCGCGTCGTCATCGGCGTGCGCTCGCAGCGACCGGTGGCCGCGATGAGGGATGTCTATACGCCCTTCAACGCGCCGATCATTGTCACGGACATCAACTCCGCCGAGCTGATCAAGCACGCGGCGAACTCGTTCCTCGCGCTGAAGATTTCCTACATCAACGCCGTCTCCGTCATCTGCGAAGCCAGCGGCGCGAACGTCCAGGAAGTCGCCAACGGCATCGGCCTGGACGCGCGCATCGGGCGACGCTTCCTCGATGCCGGCCTGGGCTTCGGCGGCTCGTGCTTCCCGAAAGATCTCAGCGCGTTCATCAAGATCTCCGAGCAGCTCGGCTACGATTTCGCGCTGCTCAAGGAAGTCCAGCGCATCAACGCCGGACAGATGGAGCGCTTCTTCAAGAAGATCACCGACACTCTGTGGGTGTTGAAGGACAAGAAAATCGCCGTGCTCGGCCTGGCCTTCAAACAGAACACCGACGACGTGCGCTCCAGCCCGGCTATCGACCTGTGCCAGCGGTTGCAAAAGGAAGGCGCGATCCTGCGCGTCCACGACCCCAAGGCGATGGACAAGGCGAAGGACATCCTGAAGAACGTGACCTTTGTGGAGGACATGAATGAGGTCGCTGAAGGCTGCGATGCGCTCGTCATCGCGACCGAATGGCCAGACTTCAAGAAGCTCGACCTCGAACGCGCGCGCAAGGCGCTCACGCATCCCATCCTCTTCGACGGACGGAATCTCTTTGACCCGCTCGAAATGGAGAAGCTCGGGTTCATCTACAAGAGCGTGGGACGGTAGGTTCTCGGTTTTGAGTTTCGAGTTCCCTGTTTCGGCTCTCCCACTCATTGAGCGACAACCAGCCAACCTCAAACTCGAAACCCGAAACGCGAAACCCAATCGAGGTCTCTGCCGGCCTGGTCTTCCGCGACGGCAAGCTGCTCATCACCCAACGCCCGTCCAATGGGCATCTCGGCGGGCTCTGGGAATTCCCCGGCGGCAAACTCGAAGCTGGAGAAACCTTCGAACAGGCGCTTCACCGCGAGTTGATGGAGGAACTTGGAATCGAAGTCACGATCCTCGGCCTCATTGAATCCATCACTCATCGCTATCCGGAGAAGACCGTCCACCTCCAGTTCTACCGCTGCGCCTGGAAATGCCACGAGCCTCAAACCATCGGTTGCCCGGCCCTCGCGTGGGTGACACGCGAGGAACTGGCGAACTACGAATTCCCGGCAGCCGATGCGACGTTGCTCGACCAGCTGGCTCGCTTTGAAGATCTCTGGCGCTGAATGCGCGAACGTTGGAATGGAGGACGACGTTGGGAAACCACGAATTGGGAATTTGTGTCTTTGTCCCTCCTCTTATCTGTGTGCATCCGTATTCATCCATGGTTGAACCGCTGTTCCCGTTCTCTCCCGCAGGCGGCTGAAAAGCAAAAGAGCCGCTGGCGTAAACCAGCGGCTCAAAAAGACCGGAGAGGCGGAGCGATTACTTTCCGTAGAATTCTTCGACCACCTTCTTGAAGGTGTTATCACCCACTTTGACGATGCCGAACTCGCGCTTCGCGTTGTCTTCCGCGTCGCTGGCGTGGGCGGCGTTGACCATGATGTTCGAGCCGAACTCCTTGCGGATGGAGCCGGGAGGGGCCTTCGAAGGATCGGTCGGCCCGAGGACGTCGCGAATCTTGTTCACCGCATTGACGCCTTCGTAAACGAGCGCGATGCATTTCTCGGAACCCGGATTACCGCGCTTGGATTCCTCGCATTCGCCCGGAGTCGAGCCGCACATGAACTTGACGATGGCATCGAACTGGTTGTCGCCAAATGCGGGCCCGAGCAATTCACCGAGCTGCTTGGTTTCGGCGGGTCCAATCTGAAAACCAAGCTCCTTTTCCAAGGCAGCCTTGGCCTTGCCACCGACGACATCCTTGAGCTTGGTGCGCAGGACTTCGCGGACGGGGCCGTAGAATTCCATGGCCTCAGCGACGCTGAACCGGTGGACCTTGATGCCGACGATGTAGAGGCCGGTGCGGGAGAAAAAGTCGATGACGTTGCCGGGACGGCCGGTCGGGAAGCGGAAGTTATCCGGCTTGATCAACACCAGCGTGCGCTGAGGCTTTTCGTCGCCAGAATACACGATGGTTTCCTCCACCACGCCGCCGTCCTTGTCCGAATACTCAGCCCAGAGCTTCGCCTTCTGGCGGGCTTCTTCGATGTTGGGCGCCGCGAGCACCGCAGGCTCGAAATAACGAACTCCTCCAGCCTCATCGAGAACGAGGTCGCCGTAGGTGTCGCGAATGGTCTCACCGCCGCGACGTTCCGCGCTGATGTTGCCAACGACCGAGCGGACCTTGCGGACCGCATCTTCGCCCTGCAAGAGAAGCATCATGACGCGACGACGGCGACCGGTTTTGGGATCGGGCGCGAGATTCTTGAGGATGTAGTCGCGGATGAGTTCCTGGATGCGGCGATCCTGGGTGTCGTTCGCGGAAAGGATGGCTTCCGAGTAGCGCTGCACGAGCTCCGGGCTGGGCGCAAACATGCGCGCGCCGACCAGCTCAAGGCCGGTGCGGGTGATGAGGCGCGCGAGGATGCCGCCGGTGCGGGACTTGTACAGGGTGTACGGCGTGATGATGACGTAGGCGAGTTCTTGGGACATAGAAAGCAAACAACGAACGGTGAACTAAACGGCCGGATTGGACGGCGGAACAGGGGGAACGGTGGGCGTAGCCTTACCGCCAAGAATCTTGAACATGACGGTGCCGCAGGTCGGACATCTGCCTTTAATGGCCTTCCGACCGTTCTTCATCGTCTCTTCCACAGCATCCGAGATTTCCTTCTTGGCTTTGCACTTAACACAGTATCCTTCGGGCATAAATAGTCCTGTCTGCGGGGTCTGAATGGCCCGGCCAGTAATGGCGGCTACCTTACGAGGGGCCAATCGGGAGCGTCAACTGGTAAAGCGCCGTGCCACAAAACGTCACGGGTGACACTTGCTTTTGAGTCGCTGCGAACAGGAACTTTCCACATACCGAAACCGGTTTGTGATCACTATGCGTTCTCGAATTGAGATTGGAGGCTGCAGAGAAGTCCTCCTGAATGGCTGAGCCCTTGATTCCGTCGTCTCTACCCGACACACTGTCCGCTGTTCAACGACCCCGTTGCCCAACGCAATGAAACTACGATTTACCATTGTCCTTGCCGTCCTGACCGCCGCCTTCCCGGCCATCGCTCAGAAAAACCAGCCGCTCCGCGTCTTCATCCGCGCCAGCGAGACCTCCACCGCGCCAGCAAGCAAAGACAAAGACTATCCTCGGTTCCTCAAGGACTGGACCACGCTGCTGAATGAGCGCGGCGCCACCACACGCGGTGCGTTGCGCTTCCCCACGCGCGAAGAACTGGATGCCACGGACGTGCTCGTGATGTATGCCGCCATGGGCAACAACCTCAGCGCCATCGACCAGATCAATCTCGAACGCTTCCTGAAACGCGGCGGCGGCCTAGTGGCTTTGAACACCTCCATCGCTGGGACCAACGGCCTTTGGTTCAAGAGCATCGCAGGAGGAACGCTCACCACTGCCGCGCCCACGACGAGCCAGGGTTTGGTGGGGCTTTATTTGCAGGATTCCCAAAGCCCGATCGTGCAAGGCATCGCGAACTTCGACCTGCGCGACGAACTCTTCCGCCAGGTCCAGCTCGCGCCGGAAGCGAAGGTGGTTTCCACCACGTTCTACACGGCGAAGGAAATCATCCCCCAGGCGTGGACTTACGAGAAAGCCCGCGCACGAACCTTCGTCTCCATCCAAGGCGCGAGCCCGGCGACCTTCGCCCTGCCCCACTATCGCGGCATGGTCTTGCGCGGCATCGCCTGGGCCGGCAAGCGTCCCGTGGACAGCCTGCTGCGCGACACGGAGCTGGCGTCCTTCCGCTATCCCGCTGGTGGGCCGACCGCTCCCGCTGAAGCCGGGAAGAAGATTCGCGTCTCGCGCGAGTTCAACCTCAGCCTCGTGGCGGCCGAGCCATTCATCGTGAAGCCGATCGCAATCGATTGGGATGCGCGCGGCCGGACCTGGGTGGCCATCACCCCCGAGTATCCCTTCAAAGAAGATCGTTCTGCGGGCAAGGACGCCATCCTGATTCTCGAAGACTTGAACGGCGACGGGCTGATGGACAGGAAGACCACTTTCGCCGATGGCCTGGTGCTCCCGACCAGCTTTGTCTTCCATCGCGACGGCGTCATCGTCTCGCAAGCGCCGCAGATTCTTTTCCTGCGCGACACGAACGGCGACGGCAAGGCCGACAAACGCGAAGTGCTCTTCAGCG